>JBOFFD010000456.1:0-2017 GCA_051648425.1 Planctomycetia bacterium | reverse complement strand
ATCTTCACGCCCATTTTCGACAGCTCGATGAGCCGGGCCAAAATGCGGGTGTAGGTGCGGTTCCAGTACCAACGGCGCTTGAGGCGCCAGCCGTCGAAGAAGTCGCCGACGAGGTAGAGCTGTTCCGGTTCGACTTCGTTGAGGAAGTCGGCGAAGGCGGCCGCGTGGGCGTACTTGCAGCCCAGGTGGACGTCGCTGACGAACACCGTGCGGATCGTCGAGCAGCCCGCGGCCCCGTCAAGGGAGTCCGACGAGTCGACCAGGTAGCAGGGTTCGTCCATCGCCGGCGTGGCGGGGGGACGGTCGAGAACGACGGCGTTGCTCATCGGCGGTCGTGTCCTTGAAGCATCGACTGGGTGCGTCGCGCGACTTCGAACCGCCGGACTGACGAAGAACGGCGACCCTTCCACCGCAAAGACTACGAACTTCCAATGAGCGCGCAGTGAACAGGTCATGAATCTTTCATGAATCCGTGGGCTTACCGATTCACTTTCCGCGCTTCGCAGCGGCTGCGACGCCCGCCCGTCGGGGGAACTGCGCCCCCTGAGCACGGTTCCTTGTTAGCCGCCGCTTTCCTCAGCGGCGCGTCCGATCCGCGCCGTGAAGTTGGCGGACGGTCGGCGGGAAGCTACACTTTCACCATCCAGAGCGTCGGCCTCGTCCTCCGACCAATTCCGTCCGTCGGCCACCTGCACGAGAAGCGATGGAAAGCTCCAACGTCTCAATCGCTCTTTCGCCCGTCGTCGCCTGGTGGTTCGTGGCGGCGACGGCGGTCGGCCTCGTCGTTTTCGCCCAGTGGATCTACGCTCCCGGCACCCCCCGCCGTCGACTGCTGCTCGGCCTGCGCCTGGCCGCCGTCGCCCTCACCGTCTTCGCCTTGCTTCGTCCCAGCATCGTCTTCACCAAGAAGATCGAACAGTCGTCGACCCTGGTGGTCATGGTCGACAAATCGAAAAGCATGTTGCTGAAGGACGAATGGAACGGCCAGTCGCGGTGGGAGGCGGTGCAGACCGTCCTCAAGGACGCCGACCCTTCCTTCCAACGGCTCGCGGAAAAGGTCCAAATCCGCCGGTTCGAGTTCTCCCGCAAAGCGGTCGAGGCCGTCACCCCCGAAGACCCCGCCGGCGACCAGACGGGCATCGGCGAGGCGCTGCAGGAAATCCTCCAGCGGACCGCCGGCGAACGGCTTTCGGGCGTCCTACTCTTAACCGACGGCGCCAACACCACTGGCGTCGCCCCGATCACCGTCGCCCGTCAGCTCGTCGGCCAACGCACCCCCATCCACGCCTTCGGCTTTGGCCAAGAAACCGCCAACGATCAAATGAAGGATCTGGCGGCCCGCTCGATCACCACCAGCCCCACCGTCTTCAAGAAGAACAAGGCCCTGGTTCGCGCCGAGTTCTCCACCAGCGGCCTGCCCGACCGTCGGCCCATTCCCGTCCGCATGCTTTTCGACGGCGTCGAAGCCGCCGCTGGCGTCTTTGAAACCGACGTCGCCTCCGGCCGGGGCCTCATCGACCTCAGCGCCGCCCCCACCCGCGCCGGCGATGTCAAGGTGACCATTGAAGCCGCCGCTCAACCCGGCGAAATGTTGCCCACCAACAACGCCGTCAGCACCTACGTCACCGTCCTCGACGGCGGCCTTTCGGTCTTGCAGATCGAAGGCAAATACCGCTTCTGGGAGCCGAAGTTCATCCGATGGGCGCTTGACCAATCGCCCGACGTCGAATTGACGCAACTCTTCCTTCTCGACGACGGCGACAAGCTGCCCGCCGACGCCCTGAAGCCCGGTTCCTTCGACGTCGTCGTCATCGGCGACTGTCCCGCCAGCCGCTTCACCGGCGACGAATTGAACAAGCTGCGCGACCTCGTCACGATGAACGGCGTCGGCCTGATGATGGTGGGCGGCTATGAGAGTTTCGGTCCCGGCGGCTGGGGCAATACGCCGATCGCCGACCTCTTGCCGGTGACGGTGCGGGCCAACGACCCGCAGCGCACGCAGCCGCTCAAAATGGAG
>JBOFFD010000455.1:0-1596 GCA_051648425.1 Planctomycetia bacterium | reverse complement strand
TTGGGGCAACTTGGGGGCCTGCGGGACGGCAAGTGCGAAGCCGCCGCCAGGTGCGAGTTGGAAGTAATCTTGGCTGCCCGACCCCGGTCCGCCGGCGCTCAATTCGCGGTATCGCACCTCGGCGGTCGGCAGATCGTTCGACATTTGCAGCCGTGTGACCCACGCGGCGTTCGAGCCGGCCTTTTTCGTCATGCCGGCAAGCTCGGTCTTCATCTGTTCGATGGTGGCCTTCAGTTCGGTGAGCGTCGCCACCAGGTCGGGGTTCGGCCCGGGCGATTTCGATAGATCCTCGGCGACGACCGCCATCCGCGCTTCCAGCGACCGCGTCTTGTTCCACGCCGCCACCGCCGAGCGCACCGCTTCCATCCGCGCCTTTTGCAGCTTGGCCTCCGCCATACGAATCTCGGCGTTCGCCGCCGCCACGTCCGGGTGGTTGTTCGACGCCGCCTCGATCACCAATTCCAGCGACTGCGGCGCCTCGCTCATCATCCGGTTCAGGCTGTAGCGGTAGACCGCATCGGAACCCGCATCCCCCGGCGTCGGTTCCGCAACAGCCGGCGGCGGCGGGGTTGGAACAGCCGTCGACGGCTGTTGGGCCACCGGCGGCGAAGCGACCGGCGGCGGTGTAGGAACGGCGGTCGACGGCTTTGGAGCGGCGGTCGGCTTGGGCGGGTCGGCCGGCGCCAGGGACGTCGTCAGGCAAAGCCCGACCAGCGCCAGCCGCGCCGGTCGATCAATGAAGTTTCGCATCGCTTGCATGAGCCTTCTCCTTTTGTCGCTCCAACTTGAGCGCCATCAGCAACCAGTGGTCTTCCTTCGGCGAGATCGATTGCTGTTCGGGGGTGGCGACCGCCAGCGCGGCGGCGTAGCGGCGGGTCGCCAGGGCGATTCGATCGGGGTCTTGCGACAGAACGTCGGCTTCGCGCCGCAGCCGTTCATACCGATCGAGGCGCGGCCGAGGAGCGGCTTTCGGCTTCCCGCCGGCCGTCGAAACAGTTCGCGGCGCGCTTTTCTTCACCACGGCGGCTACAAGCGGCGTTGCTTGCTCGACGACCGCCGGCCGTTCGGTCTTTCCAACATCGCCGCCGAAGGGCAACAGGCCGGCGGTCAGCACGCCGGCCGCGTACGTGCCCAACAGCGCCGTTCCCCGCAACGCCCACCGGCCGAAGCGCCGGTTTCGCTGCACGCGGACGGTGCGCCGCCAAAGCTCGTCGCGGCGCGTCGGGTCGACTTCTTCCAACGGCGCTGCGTTCGCTTCCAACAGCCGATCGAGTTTATCGTCGTTCATGGTCTTCCCTCGCCGGCCGCGATCGCCTTCTTTTCGACGGTGGGGCCGCAGTCGTCCGACCGACGATGGCCGTCGCGGAAGGCGGCCCTCGCCCGCGTCAACAGCGATTCGACCGCTTTTTCGCTCTCCCGCCACTCGGCGGCGATTCGCGCCACGCTCCAACCGTCGAGGTATTTCGCCCGCAGCACCGCTTCGTGTTTGGCGGACAACCTGTCGAGCGTTTCGGCCACCGCCGCCGACTCGTCGTCAACCTCGGCTCCCCGCGGATCGACGACCGTATCGGGCAGCGGTTCTTCGCACCGGCGGTT
>JBOFFD010000454.1:0-2705 GCA_051648425.1 Planctomycetia bacterium | reverse complement strand
GGGACATCTCGAAGCGCGGCAGCGGTTCGAGGTAGGGCACGACCCCCTTCTTTTCCATCTCTTCGGGCGTCGGCGGCGGCACCGTCTGAACGCGCTGCGGGACGCCGTGCATGCTGTAGCTTTCGCCGTACTTGGCCCGCTTGTGATTGATGGCGCCGTTGTTGTAAAGGGCGGCGCCCCACAACATGCAGCCGTGGGTCATCATGCTTTTACGGGTGTTGTACACGAGTTCGGCGTGGCAGCCGGCGGTGCCGCAACTAATGTGCGCGACCCGCAGGTCGCCGGGGTTCATGAAGCGGATGAAATCGGGCGACTCGTGGTTCAGCAGCGCGTAAGACCGCACGGGGTTCGCGGAGCTGGTCCAGGCTTCGGGGTTCACCGGATGAATGTGGGCTTTGAAGATGTCGTTGCAAGTGGCGTCGCCGCCGTGGCAGTCGGTGCAACCCAGCCGCACGGTCGTCTTATAGTGCGGGTCGTGCGCGTTCTTATGGCAGTTGACGCAGCCGTCGCTCTTCAGCGCGATCTCCGCGTCGGTCTGTTTGTTCAGTTGAACGTCGACGAGTTCGGGGGGCAGCGGATAGGCGGCGTCGTCGGGCGACGGCGCGTAACTGGGCAGCTTGCCGACGCCGCCGTGGAACGAGACGTCGTTCCGGGCGATCAACGGCGGCGGCAGCGGCGGGGTCGGGATCTTACCCCCGGCGTTCGGCGCCGGGACTGCGACCGGAGCTGCGGGTACAGCGGCCGCGACGGCCGGCGGTTCGACGTTCGGTGCTGCCGCGAACGGCGACACGGGTTCGGCGTGGACGTCGATTCCGTCGAGCGGTCCGCTGACGGCGGCGAGTAGGCCGACCGCCCCCAGTAAGACGCCCAACGTCATATACGTCCGCCGCAACTTCAGGGACAAAGCATGCGTTGCTGCCATTGCGTCGACGGCCTCCGCCATGAGCCGACGGGTGGCGGCCGGGCCGTTCGACGGACCGACGAACCGCGGACGACGCCGTTCGACTCACCTACAGGCAACCACCTGCGACGAAACAGGTCAAGAGGAACTGGAAATCGGCGGCGGGCCGATTCATAACACAAACCGAACACTGCTAGGAGGTTGCGCCGCCGCTTTTTTTTCCCGGTCGTCGCCCGGCGGTTTTCCGCCCCGGCCGGTACCCCGTCGGCTTGATCGGGCCGGCGCCACGTTCGCCTGGTTCTTCGCCTTTCGCGGGATTCGCCACCGTGTGGTAATGGTCACCCTCGACCGCCCGCTGCGTCTCAAGAATCCTCTTCGGTGAATATATGCAGGCGGCGACTAGATTTGCGGCGACAAGCATACTCATTGGACTGGGCAGGCAAAGCCGGAGGAATTCCCGCGAAACCGCTCCGGATCACCAATGAGCCGATTTCTGCATCATCACCCGGAGCCATCGTCCGAAACTTCCGACGTGATCTCCGTTTTAATCGGTACAGCGTTCTTGATCGCGTTTTCAACGGGCGTGTAGAGGTCGACTTCCGTCGGAGTGAACAAACCTATGTCGACCGGCACGGCGGCGGTGCGGATCGTGACGACGAGCGCGTAGCGAGCCTCTTTCGACCAATCGTTGCCGTTCGATTCACGCCACCATCCACTGACGGGATAGACCGCGATCAGCCCGCAGTTGGCGAGGTCGGCCGCCGTTCCGGTCCACCAGTCGGAATGGATCGAGCCACGCGTGCGAAGTTGTGGACCGAGTTCCCAGCCAGCGGTGTCGCCGACGGCCTTGAAGCCTTCCTCTTCTTCGCGGGCCGCCTGGTTGACGCGCTTGCGGAACTCGTCTTCCTTCTCCGTCGGACGCTTGACCTCGAACCGCAACCCGTGCGACAAATAGCGGTGCCGGTACTTGACGAAGCCTTCGCGGCGACCGGGTTTCGGCTCGATGAAGTAGGAAAGCGTCACGCGCATCGTCACAGTCTGCGAACCGAGTTCCAAAAGTTGCTCTTTCGGCCAGGGCAGCGCGTGGACGCCCATGTCTTTCGTCTTGAACCTGCCGTCTTCTTTGGTGAACGGCTGGATTTTCTCCTGCACGAGCAAGGTCAGAGAATTCTTAGCCGAGTAGAGCGCCCGCTCCAAGTTTGGGATGCCATAACCATAGCGTCGCAGCCGTATTGCGTGGTCTCGCTTCTTGTCGCTGAAGACTTGGCGCATGGCGTCCGTCCACTCCGCCGAGTGGATCAGAAGAGCGCGGATGGTTTCAGGCCACAGTTTTGGGTACTGCGCCTGGAGGACGGCTCCCATTCGGGCGGCCTGGGCCGTGGCAGCGCTTGTATCACTGAAATCGACCAACAGCCGGCCGCTCGTCGCATGGGCGGTCGTAAGTAATCCCATCTCGTCGGTGTACTCGACCTTGTTCGTCCCCTTGACTACGATCTGATTGCCGCCCTCCAAGACGATGTCTGGCTTAAACGGCCATTGCTTCTCGGTTTTCGTGTTCCAAGAGACGGAGGTCGTGCTGCACGGACTCAGATCGCCGACGGGTGCGATCGGTTCGTAGCCGGGGAACTGCGATTGATCGAAAAGCCCCAGGCTCGTGCTGGCTCCGAGTATAGTGGACCCCTAAAATGAGACCGCCGGTTAAGCTACACCGGCGGCTCTCGGAGGTGGTCCCGATGACGGCGAAGCGGAAGTCCCATACGGCGGCGTTCAAGGCGCAGGTCGCGCTGGCGGCGGTCAAGGGCGA
>JBOFFD010000453.1:0-3819 GCA_051648425.1 Planctomycetia bacterium | reverse complement strand
ACGGCGGCGGCGGCGAACGGCAACGCGAACAGCGTGTGGCTGAACTTGATCATTTCCAGGAAGACGCCGATTCGGCTCACGCTGACACCTCCGCGACGGGTTCGTCGCAGAAATGGTAGCGAAGAACGGGGCCGACGGCTTGAGGCAAATTGCAGCGGACGCCCCACTGTCGGTACGCGAATCAGACGTCGAAGCCGGGACGTCTTGTTAGCCGCCGCTTTCCGCCGCGGCGCGACCACGTCTTTCGCGCGACGCCCGTCGGCTCAGGGTAGACGCGCCGCTGCGGAAAGCGGCGGCTGACAAGGAGGCGCGGCCGGGTTAGGCGGCTACGTCTTCGGTGTGTCGCCGCGACTCTAAAAGATCGGTCGGGTCGGCTTGGTATGGCAGCCGGCTTTCGTCGGACAGAACGTCCAGCACCGTCGGTTTGACGGAGTCGTCGTCGCGTGGGAAGACGTAGCCTTCCACCTCGAGCGCCTCGTCGCGATATTCAGGATAGTCGAGTAGGCGGCGGTGGAGGGCGGGCAGGCGATAGTGAGGGACGGTGGCGAACAGATGGTGCGGCAGATGGTAGTCTTGGCCGAACGGAAAGACCGAATGACGGACGATCGGGTGCATGAAAAAGACGCGGGTGTTGGTCAGCCAGCCGCGGTCGCTGTTGCCGTGCTGGCCCCACTGCCGCAGCAGCATAAGTAAGGGAAGGACCGTCGCCATCGGTCCGCCCCACAGGCCGATTACGTACAAAGCCGCCACGCGACCGGTGGTGTAAGTGATCCACGCGCACACCGTGACGACGCTGATGTAATAGGCCGCTTGCAGCATCAGACTGTAACGCACGGGAACCGTCGGACGGAACCGGCCGCCTTTGAAGAAGCTTTTCGGCAGCGCCGCCAATGCGATCAACAGGACGGCAATCGCGACGACGGGCCACCACGCCAGTAAGAAGGCGTCGTGCCGTTGCAGGGGAATCCGCAGGGAAAACAGAAAAACCAACACGCCGCCGGCCATGATCCAGCCGGGGATCTTCGACGGATTCTTAATGCCGATGTTGTAAGGATTGCGACGGTTGTACGCCGCGCTGTGCGACGCCTGCACTAAGATGTAGCGCACCAGGCCGACGATGGTGGAAAACCACAGCAGCATGCGCCAGAACTTGCGGCGCGGCATCGGGTCGAGCAGCGGATGGCCGGCGGCCGAGACCTGCGCCAAGTTCGGGTCGCGTTCCGGATCGTTGACGAACTGGTGGTGGGCGAGGTGTTGCAGCCGGTACTGCCGGGTCGTGCTGAACACCGGGAACAAACAGAGCAGGTCCGACGCGACGTCGTTAAGCCAGCGGTTGCGAAACAGAATATAGTGCGACGCCTCGTGCGCCAACGCGGTCAACTGGTGCTGGGCGGCCCCCAACGAGAAGAACGCGGCGACGAGGCAGGGGACCGCGAGATACCAAGAGATCGATCCCGTCCGTAGTCCCTCGACCGCCGTCACGCCGACGCCGCCGGCGACCGAGATCAGCAGGTAGACCGCCCCCAGGTACTTCCAGTTCGTCGAATCGTTGGGTTTACGAAGGAGTTGCAGCTCCGCTTGAAAGCGCGGGTCTTTGACGAAGCCGGCTTTTTCCATCGGCGCGGGGTCCATACCCGATTCCGTCCTTGTTCGTCGAGCGGCGGCCGTCCTTTCGGCGCAAAGCCCTGTTGGGATTGTCCCCGCCGCCGCCGTTTTTGCAATAAGATTCGTTGCATTTTCCAGGACGTGATCGGCGAAGTTTCGCCGTGTGGCCGTGGATTCTGGAAAGGCGAAAAACTTTATTTTGTCGCCGACGGTACGGGCGTGTCGATTTGATGAGAAAAAGAGCATTGATTTCTGGTCACGGATCGGTGGGCGTGAATCAGTAGTCGAAGACGCCGAACTCGGTTTCCAGGCGGACGGTGTTTCTGCCGGCGGTTGATGGTTCGCAACGGCCGATCCGTTTCGCATCGATCGAGAAGGCGGCGGCGGCGTCAAGCACCACGGCGGCGTCGTTCGGCGCCAGGTAGACTTCAAACCGACAGCCCATGTTGAACGACTGGTACATTTCCCGCCACGGCACGCCGCCGGTTTCGGCGATTCGACGGAAGAGCGGCGGCGCCGGGAAGAGGTCGTCCTTGACGTAGGCGATCCCGTCGCCGAAGTGGAGGCATTTGGTCGCGCCGCCGCCGGTGGCGTGGACCATGCCGTGGATCCGTTCGGGACCGAGTTTTTCCAGGAATCGACGCACCACCGGCGCGTAGGTGCGGGTCGGACTGGCCAGGGCGTCGCCCACCGTTCCGTCGAAGCCGGGCAGGGGGTCGCCGAGGCGGTGCGGCCCGCGGTAGGTCGCCGTCGGTTCGATTTGCGGCGCGACGGTTTCCGGATCGGTCGCGCGGTAGTGGTTCGACAGCAGGGCGTGGCGGGCGAGCGTCAATCCGTTCGAGCCGACGCCGCTGTTGACGGTCGATTCGTACGTCGCGCGGCCGGTCGACGATAGGCCGACGATGACGTCGCCGGGCTGGATGCGGCGGTTGTCGACGACCCGCGACCGGGGCAGCCGAACGGCCAGCGTGGAATTGACCAGCAGCGTACGGACGGCGTCGCCCAGGTCGGCCGTCTCGCCCCCGGTGGGTACGACGTCGACGCCCAACGGTCGGAGGAATTCGATGCAGTCCTGATACCCTTCGACGATGTGACGGACCGCGTCGCCGGGGATGAGGAACGGATTGCGGTCGATGGTGTTGCAGAGCATAAATCGGTCGACGGCGCCGATGCAGGCGAGGTCGTCGAGGTTCATCACCAACGAATCTTGAGCCAGCGAGCGAAAAACGGCGGGGTCGCCGGTTTCGCGGAAACGGAGGTAGGCGACCAGCGCCTTGGTGCCGGCGCCGTCGGCGTGCAGGGCGGCGCAGTAGGCGGGGTCGTTGGCGAAGACGTCGGGTCCGATGCGGCAGAAGGCGCCGGGAAAGAGGCCGCGGTCGAGTTTGGCGACGGCGGCGTGAACGTCGGGCTTGCCGGCGGAGACGCCGAGGGCGGCGTAGGCGGAGGGATCGTTGGTCAAGGGTCGTCGCCTCTTAAAGTCGTCCGCCGTCGCGTCATCTAAGGACGAGGCCGTCACGGCATCTGTTGAATGTAGCAGACGCTGTTTTCGTGGCCGGTGACGATGGTCTTGCCGTCGGGCGTCAGGGCGGCGCAATAGGCTCCGAAGGCCGGTTTCGTCTCCGAAATCGTTTTGCCGGCCGCCAAATCCCAAACAAGAACGTAACCGGAATAGCCGGTCGAAATCAAACGGGCGCCGTCGGGCGATATCGTCAAACTGTACACATGGTCTTTGTGACCGGCCAACTGTTTGACTTCCTTCGCCATGGCGGGGTCGGCCACGTCCCACACCCGCACGAATTTATCCATGCCGGCGGTGTAAAGCGACTTTCCGTCTGTTGAGTACGCGACCGCTAGCACGCTGTCGCCGCTTCCCTTCAGTTCCGCGAGTTGCTTGCCCTCGGCCGCGTCCCACAGACGGATGGTCTTGTCTTGGCCGACGCTGGCGACCTGTTTGCCGTCGGGCGAGACGGCCAGCGAGTAGACCGTTCCCGTATGCCCTTTCATTTCCTTCAGTTGCTTCAGACCGGCGACTTCCCACGAACGGACCGTGCCGTCTTGGCCGCTGCTGAAAAGCGTCTTGCCGTCGGGCGCGAAGCGGACGCAGTCGACGATGTTGGCGTGACCTTTCAGTTCGCCCGCCGGCTTGCCGTCGGCGGGATTCCACAGGCGGACGAGGCCGTCAAGGCCGCTGGTCGCCAGCAGTTTGCCGTCGGG
>JBOFFD010000452.1:0-7462 GCA_051648425.1 Planctomycetia bacterium | reverse complement strand
GATAGCCGTACTCGGCCAGCGTCGTCGGCCCCGTATCGCCGTCGACGATCGCCCGCGGCCGCGACAACCGGTCGTCGGCGCCGCCGGCCGCACCGTAATTGTAGGCGAGCGCCCGGCCGTTCGGATAGGTCAGCGTCGTGGGCCGGACGACGTTCCCCGTACCGTCGGCGTAGGCGATTTGCACCGCCGGCGTTCCGGCGGCGACTGCGCCGTTCGTCGCCTGCTCCTCCTGGAGAAGCTGACTGAAACCGTTGTACGACGACTTCACCTGGTTGACGACGACCCCCTGGCCGACTGTCGCGTCGCTCCAACTGCTGAGCAGCGCGACGAGGCTGCGGACTTCGTACTCCGTGCTGATCCGCCGCACCGCGCCGTCGACGCCCGAGGGCAGCGTCGTCACGCGGTCGTGGGGCAGAAAAGGTGCCTGTTCCCTTTTCCCATGTGGAGCAGCACGTCTGCCTGGACGCGGCGGTGCGGAAGCTGGCAGAAGAGTACGGGCATACCAGTAGCGGCCGCCAAGAGAGAAGGCCGTAGCGGGGGGGGAGGATGCACACGGTTCTGAATTGATTCAGCCGACTGCTGGTGCGATGGGAAAAGAAAGCCGAAAATCACCTACTCCGCCGCAGCGTTTTGAGATAGGCTCTAAGTCACATGCCTTACATTGATTATATTGCATCGATTCTTTATTCGATGCCAGAAGTTTCAGTCATGAGATCCCCGCCAGCTGGACGATCGGAATCGAGATTTTTTTCAAGCGACGTCGTAAGCGTCGAGACGCTGACGCGTAGAGCGTGTGCGATCCTGACCAGTTCGGGCAAAGTAGGCACCATTCGCCCTGACTCAATCTCCGCCATGATATGATGCGGCAGGTCCGCGGCCTTCGCAACCTGCTTCATTTTCAAACCCTGTTCCTCGCGGCGTCGTTTCATTTCGTATCCGATGGATGAAACATCGCTGTCTTCGACGGCGGCAGGCCATGTCCTCTTGCGCTTGAGGACGATGCCCACCAAAAATACTTGCCCCAAAGCTTGGATCGTCGAGAGAGCAAAAAAGAATCGCAACGACAGATCCAGTTGCAACGGATGCAGGTTTGATAAAATTACAAGAGGGAGAAGGCAATGCAACAGCATTACGATGTTCGGCAGTATCATCAAAAACAAGACCAGTAAGTCGGGGCTCACGGTACGACGAACGTATCGAGCATGCGGGAAAAAATAGGCTGCCCAAGTCATTATGGCGGAAAACACCAAAACGAACGAAACACCTAGATTCTCTGACATAAAAGCGATCTCACGCATCATCGTACAATGTTCTATCGTTGAAAACCGATCTATCAGATCGGCAGCCAGGGGCATGCAGGACGGCCAAGATCGTAAGCTGCCTGACATGCCGCGGCGAAAGTTTGGCCCAACACTCCAAAGCCCAAGGCATGGACCTGCGCCTCTACGGTGGCACCGGCAGCAAGCCCAGCTACACAATCACCGAGCATTTCCATTACAAGGTCGCAAGCTGCCTGCATTTCATTTGGGGCACAAGTTCCAATCTTGCATTTACACTGTGACCTTAGAAAAGAAGCACTCGCGCCAACAGCACATCCAGCAAGCGTTGCTGCACCAGCACTCAAGCTTCCGAAGACAGGCAGCGTCAAAATCACGCCGACTGCACAGCCGACTAAACCGTCACAGGCTGCGTCAGTCCAACTATAGCCAAAGTTTCCAAAAACTTGATAACCGAGAAAGACGCTGACGCCACCACCGATCGCACAACCAATCAATGGCATCCAGAAGAGTCCGAACGGGTCGACAGATGCGAGCGGTCGACAGTAAAGATACCGATACAACGACACATCCGCAGTCAGACCGAAGGGATCTCGGCTCGTCCATGCCCCTGCGAGCGGAAGGTAAAGTCGATATCGAACCAAGACCAGCGCCGACGCCTCATCCCAACGGTATCCTGCGAAACGAGTTTCCCAGGCGAACATCGACTCCGACCGCCACTCAAATGACTCGCTGAGGGTCGTCGAAACGCCGTATGCCGTGTACGCATATCGCTCCTGGACGTTACCCGCCACGTCCGCGATCGCCGTCACGTTCCAGTTGGCGTCCTGCAACGCGTAGAGCCGTTCGTCGAGCGGCGCCGTCGTCGTCCGGTCGCGTAAGATCAGGTCGTCCACGTACCGCACGCCCCAGACGAACTGCCGGTCCGCAGCCGAACTCAGCACGCCGGTCGAGAGGTCGGCGAGGCGTTCCTCCAGCACCTGCCAGCCGGGGCTGTAGAAGAACCGGCGGTCTTCGTTCAAGACGCCGGCGGCGTAGGTCTTCGCCTGGACGCGGAACGTGCGGCCGTCGTAGCGGTATTCGGCCACCGGGCGCAGGCCGCTTGCGCCGTCGTCTTCTTCGAGTTTGACGAGTCGGTTCCAGGCGTCCCAGGTCGCGGTGAAGGCCACCGTCGGGTCGGCGGGTTTCGGGAGGGAGGTCATGTTGCCGGCGCGGTCGTACGTCGGGGTCGACCAGGTCGGGCCGGTCGTCGCGGCGATGGCCGTGATTTCATTGACGGCGTTCGCGGTGCGTTGTTGTTCGAGGCTCCAGGCGCCACCGCCGTCGTCATCTTCGTTGAAGCCGCTCCAGTTGCCGGTCGCGTCGAGCGACCAGTCCTGGCGCAGTTCCAGCGTGGTGATCGAATCGCCCGCCGCGTTCAGCGTGCCGCGGCGGAAGTCGGCCAGGCGGTGGGCGCCGTCGTAGGCGTAGAGTTCGTCGTGCCGGTGGTTCGGGTCGAGCGGTTCGCGGCGGAACGTGCGGTTCGAGACGCGGTCGTAGCCGTATTGGACGCGGACGGCGTCCGTGGAAGAACCGTAGTCGATCCAGCGGAGGTCGACGACGCGGTCGAAGCGGTCGAGGCCGCCGCCGCTCGACGAAGCGAACGGGTCGTCGCCCGTCCCGGCGGCGAGGTCGTACCGCAGGTCGGGCTGCGGATAGTCGACCGTCGCGAACATGCGCGCCCCCAGGTAGCCGTATTCCGCCAGCGTCGTCGGGCCCGCGCCGTCGACGATCCTGCGCGGCCTCGACGACCGGTCGTCGGCGCCGCCGGCGGTACCGTAATCATACGTCAGCGCCCGGCCGTTCGGATAGGTCAGCGTCGTCGGCCGGACGACGTTCCCCGTACCGTCGGCATAGGCGACTTGCACCGTCGGCGTTCCCACGGCGACCGCGCCGGCCGTCGCCTGCGCCTCCTTGAGAAGCTGGCCGAAGCTGTTGTACGACGACTTCACCTGGTTGACGACCGCCCCCTGGCCGACGGTCGCGTCGCTCCAACTGGTGAGCAGCGCGACGACGCCGCGGACGTCGTACTCCGTGCTGATCCGCCGCACCGCGCCGCCGACGCCCGAGGGCAGCGTCGTAACGCGGTCGTGGATCAGGCGGCCGAGCTTGTCGTAGTCGAAGGCGCGGACCACGCCGCGCTGGTCGGTCTGGGTTTTACGCTGGCTTTGGCGATTGTAAGAAAACACGACGCGGTCCGAGCCGTCGACGGAGTCGGGGTACACTTCCGCGCGGAGCAGGTCGGCGCGTGCCACGGTGCTGTCAGTCAGCGTCGTGCCGTAGATGTACTCGGTGATCTGCGCGCCGGTGGCGGCGTTGGCCGCCGTCAGCGCCTTTAAGAGGCTGTCCGGCGTGTAAGAAAACGTCGTCGTGATGTTTTCGTCGGGAGTAGAGGGACTCGACTTCCAGTTGACGATCTGCGTCGTCCGGCGGCCGAGGTCGTCGAACGCGGCGCGGGTTTCCATGCCGGCCGGGTCGACGATGGAAAACCCTTCGCCGCGGTCGTTGTACAGTTGGCTGGTGACGAGGACCTCGTCGGACCGCGTCGGCACGAGGGCCGGACGGGTCCAAGACGCGCCGCCGTTGGTGCCGTAGTCGGCGGCCGCCTGCATCCGACCGACGGCGTCGGACCACATCGCCTTGTAGGAAACCCGCGCCTTCGGCTGCGCCCCGGTCGGGGTGGTGAGTTCGCCCATACCGGTCGCGGCCGGCAGGCGGCGGCGGACGACGTTTCGCACGACCGAGCCGCCGTCGTCGTAGGTTGTCTCGGTCTGTTCAAGGACGGTGTTCGCCGTCACCGATCCGGCCGCCGCGTAGTTGGCGTCGGCGCCGTAGCAGACGAATTCCTTCACCACCCGGTTCAGACCGTCGAACCGCCGCTTGACGTACGACGACTTCCCTCTTCCGATCTCCTTGATCCGGTTGCCGGCGCCGTCGTACCAGAAGTCGTCGGCGATCGCGTTGCCGACGGCTCCCGTCGCCGGGTCGACCGAATACAGCAGCACGCGAAAGACGCGGCCGAGCGAATCGTATTTCGTTTCAGTTCGGGCGGCGAGGTTGCCGGTCGACGTCGTATCGCGGCGGTCGACGCGGACGGCCCGGCCGAGGTTGTCGTAGACCGTCTCTTCATAGAAGTCGACTTCGCCGTCGGTCCAGATTCGGCGGCCGCGGTAGTCGTAGCCGAACGTCGTGACGCGGTCGTTCGCCGGCGTCGCGTCGACCGGCTGCGTCCGTTTGGTGAGGTAGCCGTCTCCGCCGGCGGAACCGCCGTCGTATTCGCGGGCTTCCGTCAACACCATGTCGTTGCCGACCGCACCCCCACCGGTCGGATCGGCATCGGTGGCGCCGGCGTCGTCGAGGCCGACGTAGACGGCCGTCGCCAAGCCGCGCGGATCGTAGACGGTGCGGGTGATCGTGCCGCCGGGCGTGCGGACGCGGTTCGTCCGGCCGAGCGCGTCGTAGCCGAAGTCGGTCTGGTCGTAGTTGGCGGTCGGCGTGCCGACGCCGCTCGCCGGCACGTCGTGGTACGCCCGCGACCAGTCGCGCTGGCAGTGGTCGTTGTAATGCTGCGCGTTCCAACGGACCCACGACGACTGCGGGAAGGCGTCGGCGGCGGTGAGCCGGCCGGACGTGGACGACCGCGTCGCCGCGATCTGGTCGACGACCCGACCGAGGTCGTCCATCTTCGTGATCTGCACCGGATTGACCAGCGTGTAGACCTCGCTGCCGGCGGCGCCGGTCGCATAACCGCGGCCGTGCCAGACTTCGTGGGCGGAATCCTTGTAGACGGTCCATTCGGCGGTGCGAACCGTGGTCGCCGTTCCCGCGAGGTCGACCTCGTGGGCCGGGCCGAGCTTTTGCGTGATTCGGCCTTTGTCGTCGGACGTAAAGTCGGTGACGAGGTGCCGACCGAAACCGAACACGGTGGCCCAGCCGGACGGCGCGCCGCTGACGAGCGACGTGTCGACGTCGTCGATCCGCCGCGTCGTCGCGCCGGTGACGACGTTGTACTTGAAGGCGGTGATGACGCCCCGTTCGTTCATCGCCCAGGTGAGATTGCCGAAGACGTCGTACGCTTCGCGGCGGACGTAGGAAATCCCGTTGCCATTCTCGGCTTCCAAAACCTGCGGCCGATAGGTCTTCTTCTCCTGGACGCGCAGCGAGTCCGGGTGATACGTGTATTCGTAGATGGTCTGGAGGGCGCCGCCGCCGTCGTCGTTGCGGTACTCGACCATCAGCGACGTCGGTTCGACGCGGCGGTTCGTGGACAGGGACGACGAACCGTACTCGTAGTCGCGCAGCTTCGACGGAACTCCGCCCACGCCCCGGCGGACCGATTCACTTTTCAATCGGCCCGTGCGCGTTCCGACGACCGGGTGGTAGTACTCGTACTCGCGGAGAAGACCGTCGGACGTCCGCAGTTGGACGGCCAGATTTTCTTGGGCGTCGTCGTAGCCGACGACGGCCGAAGGATAGGCTTGGCGGACGATCCGGCCGTACTGGTCGCGTTCGTAGAACATGATCCAACGGTTCGCGCCCGACTTCAATTCGCGCAGGATCGGCTCGCCGGCGAAATTGGTGTAGACGATGATCTGGGCGCCGTCGGACCGGGTCTCGACGGTCTTCCGCTTCCAGACGTCGAATTCGTCGGGATTGGCGCTTTCGGTGTAGGCGTACTCGGTGACGCCGAACTGCGAACGGCCGCACGTCGCGCCTTGGGCGCGTTCCTTCACGACGCGACGTTCAACGTCGTACTCGAAGTAGAAGTCGGCGTAGGCGGAGACCTGCGCGTCGGTCGCGGTGAACGGATCGGCGACGGCGTCGGCCAGCCGGCTGAAGGCGTCGGGGCCGAGGGCGTACTTCAAGCCGTGTTCATAGCCGCCGGCCTGCCCGGATTTCCAGTAGCGGTAGTAGCTGGTTTCCAGAACGGCCCAGGCCGAACCGTTCCATTCCTCGACGACGACGGTTTTCAGATCGCCGGGATTGCCGTGGTCGGCGCCCGCGCCGTAGTAGTCGTGGAGAACCCGGCGGAGGTCGGTCCACGCCCCGCCGGCCACTTGACGCTGCCATGTCGTAGAGGCCATCCGGCCTTGGTCGGCACCGGAAGCATGGTAGGCGTAGAAGAAGCGTTCGACGGTCTCGACGTTGTCGGACGACGTGTACACCCGTCGGATCACTTCCGGTTTGCCGGCCGCGTAGGATTCGACGACGGTCTGGAAGTTGTCGGGCGACGACCAGCTCGCCACGACGCCGGCCGGATGGTTGGTCTGGGCGAAATCGTGGAACCAGACGAGGCTGCCGTCGGGGAAGGTCATCCGGTATTTGCCTTCGCCGGCGTCGTGGTAGAGGACGGCGTTGCCGAAGCGCGGGTTGTACCCTCCGGTCAGTTCGGACTGCTCGAACCAATAGGCAGTGTTGGCGTCGAGGACGACGGCGAGGAGGTCGAGGTCGGGGGAGTTCGGCTTGGCGATGAACGGCATGGTCGAAACGAACCAACCGAAACCGAAACCGAGATCGACGACCGAGTTCATTCGGTTGGCGAACGACCGCCGGTGGACCATCGGCGCGCCGAGTCCGGGCGCGGTCAGGTCCGTGGACTGGAGGACGAGCGCCCCGGACCCATACATGACTGGATTGTCGCTGGCCTCCGGCGGTTGGTTGTACGGATAGTTCGGCGCCTGATTGATGTCGCACTGCTGCGGCGGCGGGCATTCATCGCACGCACCGCCGGAACCACCCCCTCCACCACCACCGTTGTCGTTCGTGAAGGCGTCGCCGCCGCCCTCGCCGAAGCCGCCGCCACCGGGACAGGCGGTTTTGCAGAAGGGCGTCGCGGCAACAGCCGGGAATACGTCGTCGGGCATGGGCGTAAACCTTTGCAACTAAATTTCTAATTCGGTTACGTTCAACGCGCCGATTTTTTCAGAACGCGACCGAGTGGCGTTGGATGTACGCCCGCCGGTACGAAAGCACGTGGTTCTCGACCACTAAGTCGACGCGGCAGCCGAGAAGGCGCTGCAACGCTTCGCGCAGCGTCCGCCAGTCGGCGGCCGTCCGGCCCTTTTCAAACGCGACGAAAAAGTCCACGTCGCTGTCGTCGGTCGCGGTTCCGTTCAACACCGAACCGAAAATCCGCACGTCGTAGG
>JBOFFD010000451.1:0-6851 GCA_051648425.1 Planctomycetia bacterium | reverse complement strand
CGGTCGACCCCGCCGCGCTGCCGCCGGAACAGCTTTGGATCTTAGACCGCCTGACGGCGACCGTCCAATCGGCGACCGCCGCCCTGGAATCGTACAGCTTCAGCGAGTTCACCCGCATCCTGTACGATTTCACCTGGGGGGAACTGTGCGACTGGTACCTCGAAATGTCGAAGCCTCGCCTTCGGCCTCCCGCCGAGGGCGACGACGCCGCCGCCGCGACGCGCGTCGCCGTGCAACGGGTGGCGGCGTTCGTCCTCGACCAGACGCTGCGTCTCTTACATCCGGTGATGCCGTTCGTCACCGAGGAAGTGTGGGCCGCCCTCGGTGAGGTAGCGCCGCAACGCGGACTTCCAACCCCCTCCCCTGCCGAAGAAGCGGCCATCGTCGCCGCGTGGCCAAAGCCGCTCGATCTCACCGGTTGGGCGGGACCGTCGGCCACGGCCGTCGGCGGCCAGGTGCAACGCCTGCAGGAACTCATTCGGGCGGTGCGCGCGGTACGGGCTTCTTACGACATCAAGGGGGAAGTCGACGTCTTGGTCGACTGCGACGCCGCCGCCGCCGCGTTCTTAACGGAAAACAGCACGACCTTGGCGACGCTGGCGAAAGTGAAATCGCTCGTCGCCAAGCCGGGAGTTGAACCGCCGCCACAATCAGCCGTGCAATTGCTGGCCGACTGTCGACTGTACGTACCGTTGGCGGGCGTGGTCGACGTCGCCGCCGAGCGGGCGAAACAGGAAGCGAAGCGCGAAGATCTGAAGAAACGGCTGGCCGCCATGGACGGTAAGTTGTCGAACGAAGGTTTCGTCAGAAATGCGAAGCCGGAAGTGATCGAGCAGCATCGGGCGTCACGGACCGAGGCGGCCGAGCAGTTGGTCGCCGTCGAGGCGATCTTGGCCGATTTGGGACGGGGGTAAGAAATGACACGGCGGACGTGGGCGTGGATCGGTGTGACGGTGACGGTGGCGGTGACGACGGCGTCGGCGGCCGACGATCCATGGCGTCTCAGCGCGCCGCCGTGGTCGAGTAAGACGGTCGACGGCGAAAGCGTCTTATTCGTCCGCGAGACCGAGGGCGCGCCCGCGACGGCGCGACTGCTGCGGACCCCGACGAAGATCGTCAACGTGCGCCGCGCCGACCGTGCGATGGAATTCGTCGAAGGGAAGGACTACTCCGTCGACGCGGCGACCGGCGTGCTGTCGGTCGTCGACGGCTCGCGCCTCCCTTCGCTGACGGCGGCCGATCTGTTCCCACCCGCCGGTTCGCCGCGCGGCATCGCCTCTAAGACGGGCGATCCCAGCCGCGCGGTTCTGTTCGACAACGCCCACTGGTTCCACGACCAACAGGTCGAAGTCTCTTACGAGACCGCCGAGCCGTGGACCGGCTACGCGCCGAAACTCGCGGCCGAGTCGCTCGCCGGAACGCTGAAGAAACTGCGGGCGAAGGAAAAGATCACCGTCGCGGTGAGCGGCGACAGCATTTCGACCGGTCTCAATACGTCCGGGACCGCCGGCGTCGCGCCGAACCAACCGGACTACCCGCGGCTGGTCGCCGAAGGCCTGCGGGCAGCGTACGGCGGCGACGTGGCGTTGGTGAATCGGTCGGTGAGCGGTTGGCGGGTCGAGAACGGTCTTAAAGATCTCGACGCGCTGCTGGAGTGCAAGCCCGACTTGGTGATCGTCGCCTACGGCATGAATCACTACGGCTCCCGCGACGCCGTCGGCTTCGCGGCGAAGGTCCGCACGATGATCGACCGCATTCAGTCGGCCGACCCGGCGACGGAAATCATCCTCGTCGCACCGATGCACGGCAACCACCAGTGGGTTCACACGCCGCCCGATCAGTTCGCGCCGCACCGCGACCGTCTCGCCGAAATGGCGGGACCGAAGGTGGCGCTGGCGGATCTTACCGAACTGTGGAGCGACCTGTTGAAGCGGAAGCGCGACGCCGATCTTACCGGCAACGGCGTCAACCACCCGAACGACTTCGGGCACAGGTTGTACGCGCAGGTCGTACTGGGCCTGCTCGTTGAGAACCCGAAAGGCGATTGATCTTACGAAGCGACGGCGTTAGGCCGTTCCGCGTCTGGCCCGCCAGCGCAGAATCGCTTCGTCGGCGATCACGCCGGCCAGAATCGCGGCGCCGATGATCGTGAATTCGAGCTGCGTCGGCCAACTCAACAGATTGGGGGCGTTGTACAGCACCTGGAACAACGCCGTCCCGATGATCGCGCCTAAGATGCCGCCCTCGCCGCCGCGCAGGCTGCATCCGCCCAGAACGGCCGCCGCGATGGCGTACAGTTCATCGAAATTCCCCTGGCTCGACGGCTGGACGGAATTCAGATTGAGGGCGAACAGCACGCCGCCGATCCCCGCGCACAGCGAGCATAAGACGTAGGAAAGGATGATCATTTTGTGGGTGTCGACGCCGCTGTAGCGGGCCGCCTGTTCATTGCGGCCGACGGCGTACATGTACCGGCCCCACACCGTCGCATTGAGAAAGATCGTCGCCAAGACGGCGAGACCCAAAAGAAGGAACACCGGGTAGGGGACGAAGTAGCCGCCGCCGACGGCGAGCTTGCCCACGACCAGCGAGCGCAGGCCGTCGTACTGGTTGCCGAACCCCATGGTGGCGTCGCCGGTGATCCAGCGGGCGATGCCGCGGTAGATCAAAAGGCCGCAAAGAGTGACGACGAACGGCTGCAACCTGACTTTCGTGACAAGTAGGCCGTGGATGAGGCCGATGACCACCGACAGGGCCAGCACGGCGGGGAGGGCGAGGTGGATCGGCCAGCCGTACTTCACCAGGAACATCGGCAACAGACAGCCGACGAGACCCACCACCGAACCGATGGAGAGGTCGATGCCGCCGGCGATGATGACGAACGCGGCGCCGATGCCTAAGACGCCGTACAACGACGTCCGCAGCGACAGGTTCTGAACATTATACGGCAGGATGAACGCCGGGTTGTTCCAGTAGGTGTAGAGGCAGACCAGCACGAGCACTGAAAAGACGCCGAGGATCTTCTGCATGACGGCCGCCTTTGGCGTGGGACGACGGAAGTTCGATCGTTTTTGGAACGGCGCGTCGCCCGTGCGACGGTTACCGTCCAGCGCTCTCGTCGGGACGGGAAGTCCAATGTAAGGCGGAACTCTGGTCCGCCCGGGAGCGGCGCCGGGACGAACGTCCTTCCCTTCCCGAACGGTCGGAAAGGAGTTTCGTCCCGACGTCTCAATACGGGCGGACCAGAGTTCCACCCTACACTTTGGATCTTCCGACCCCGGCGTCGAAGTGGGACTTTTCGGTCGGCGTACTTACTTCGCGGCGACTTTGGCGGCGCCGTCGAAGCCGAAGCGCAGCTCGCGGTCGGTGACGATGGTCGTCACCAAGCCGGCGCCCCGCACTTCGCCGCCGGCGACACGCACCACCAGGTTGTTCGGCCCTTCGGCCAGCGCGGTTTTGGCTTCCAGCAACCGGTCGCCGCCGGTCCCAACGGCGGCGCCGGCGGCCAGTTCAAGCTTTTCACCGTTCAACCACGCCTCGACGGCGCCCGCCGCCGTCAACACGACGCGGGCCGGCTGCCGTTGACTTGACACCACCGGCACGACGCAGAACGCGCCGGCGTCGGCGGCACCGCCGACCACCCCGGAGAGGTCGAGGAAGTCGTCGCTGCCGGCGGTCGTGCGCTGCCAACGCAGCATCTTGCCGTTCACGTCGACGGCGGCCCGCACGTCGGGCCGTTGGGCCGGGTCGTAGGCCGCGAGCGGGGCAGGCCCCAGCACGTAGTATTCACCGACGGTGCTCACCGGCTGCCGCAGCGTCAACAGGTACTGCACCAAGTCGGCCAAGTCCTGCGCCGACATCGCGTCGGCGAGGTTCTCCGGCATGATCGACTTGTTCTGCGCCCGACGGGCTTCGATCTCGGCGGTGGGGATGACGATCCGTTCGCCCGCCGCCGTCTTCAAGACGATCCGGTCGGCGGCTTCGGAGGTCACCAGGCCGGTCAGCACCCGGCCGTCGGTCAAGGCGACCGCCGACGGTACGTAGTTGTAACCGATGGCGCCGCTGGGATTCAGCGTGTGATACAGCAGTTCCGGTCTGCCGTACTTCGTGCCGATGGACGACAGGTCGGGGCCGACCCACTGGCCCACCCCTTGCACGCGGTGGCAGCGAATGCAGGCGTCGGAGCGGTTGCGGGCGAAGACGGCGCGGCCGCGTTCGACGTCGCCGGCCAGGGCCAACACGTCGGCGAGGTTCTTCGCGCCGCCGACCGGTTTCGGCAGCGGGAACTCGCGGTTGGCGAGATCCTGCACTCGGCGGTCCGGATGGTTGTGCAACAAGTAGGCGGCGTCGGTCGTCAGTTCGACCGGCAGCTTCTTATCTTTGGCGAGCTTCGCCAGGCGCTCGGCGCCCGCGAAGTCGCCCGCCAGCACCTGCACCGCCCGCTGGCGATAGTCGATCGGGTAGGCGTCGTCGGCGGCCACGTTTTCCAAGAGGGCGGCGCCCTCGCCGCCTTGCAAGTCGGCCAGCGCGGCCAGGGCCGCCACCGCCAGCGGGCCGCCGCGCGACTGTCCCTTCGCCCCCTCGGCGAACTTCAACGCCAACGGCTTGGCCGCCTCGACCTTCATTCGGCCGAGCGCTTCCAGCGCGGTTCCCCGCGTACCGACGTCGATCGCGTCGCTCTCGACGAAGCTCAAGAGGGTCGGCGCGAACGAACCGATACCGGCGCGGGCGACCGCCTGGATCGCTTCCACCCGCAGTTCCGGGGCGGCCAGCGCCTCGGTGAAAACCTTCTTCGCGTCGTCGGCGTCACGGGCCGCGCTCCAGGCGCCGCCCAACTTCGACCCCAGCCGCTTCAGCACATCGCGGCGCAGCGACAGGTCGGGGGAGGCGGCGAACCGTTCGGTCAGCACGGCGGCGGCCCGTGGGTCGTTGATGGCGTCGAGCACCAAACCGACGCCGCGTTCAACCTCCAGCGAGGTGTTCTTCGAGAGCAGCGCCGAAATCGCGGGGAGCGCTTCCGGTCGGCCGAGCACCCACGCCGTTCCCAACACGATCGAGGCCGCGTTGGCCGGCGGCAATTGGTCGTCGCTGTGAAGGAAGGCGTCGTTGGTGGTGACGGGGAAGTAGGGCGGCAGCGCCAGGGGGCCGTCGCTCCAACCGGCGGCGACGGCTTTCCGCGACAGGCCGGCGAACAATTTTTCCAGGTAAGCCGACTCGCGGTTCACCAGCGCCAACCGGGCGACTTCCAGGTAGAAACGGTCTTGACCATCCCACCCGGCGACCAGTTTTTCGACGGCCGGGCCGGCCTTGTCGGTCGGGACGTCGCGCAGGGCGGTGAGCAGTTCGCGGCGGACGCCGGCGTCGGCGTCGTCGGCCAACGGCAGGATGGCCGCCAGGTGTTTCATCGACCGCGGCTCAACCGTCTTGGCGGCCTCCGGTTCAATCACGCCGTGACGACGGGCGTCGCGCGTAAGCCGACGCAGCGCCGATTCCCGCAAGCGGGGGTTCTCATTCTTCAGCGCGGCGTACAGGTCGACCGTGCCGGTTTCGGGCAGGTCGGCCAGCACGTACAGAGCGCGGGACTTCAGCACCGGTTCGGCGGCGTCGGCCAGCTTCTGCACGGCGGGCCGAGCGGCCGCGCCAAGGGCGACCAGCGCTTCGCGGGCAGCCATCCACGTGGCGACGTTCGGCGAGGCCAGCGCCTTGGTCAAGCCCTCGGGCGTGCCGGCGTCGTGGTTGGGAACGCTCGGTGCATGGCCCTTCGGCGCAAGCCGGTACAACCGGCCGGTGTTCTGGTCGGCGAAGGCGTGACCGCCGACGCCGGCGTCGTACCAGTCGGCCACGATCAGGGAGCCGTCCGGGGCGGTCGAGGCGTCGACCGGTCGGAACCACGGGTCGTCGCCCTTCAGCAGCACTTCGTAGTCGGTGCGCCACCCCGAGCCGCGGCGGACGAGCGGGTGGAAGTTGATTTGGTGGGTGCCGGCGTCGATCTGCAACACGGCTTCGTAGTACTTCGACGGCAGCAGATTCCCTTCGTAGACGAGAATGCCGCACGGCGAACCGTTGCCGGTGCCGGCCAGTTTCGGCATGACGCCCGGCACTTCCTCGGCCCAGTGGCGCGAGGTGGTGCGGTAACCATAATTGGCGCCGTCGAGAATCCACACCATTCGGCTGCCGCGGTTGCCGTCGTCGTCGTTGTCGGAAACGAACACGTCGCCGAAGCTGTTGACGGCCGTTTCGTAGTCGTTGCGCAGCCGTCGCGCCAGCAGTTCAAGGTTCTTGCCGTCGAGGTCGACCCGCAGCACCGTGCCCAGTTCGGTCGACTGCAACCACCGGCCGTCAGCGTCCTTCACCTTGAAGGTCGTGTGCATGGGGATCTTTTCATCCTTGGCGGCGGCGTACGAGCCATCGCCTTGGGTGAAGTACAGCTTGCCGTCGGGGCCGAAGGTCATGCCGTGGACGCCGTGGTCGTGGTCGACGCCGCCGAAGCCGGTGAGGAATTCCTTGCGGGAGTCGGCCTTCAGGTCGCCGTCGGTGTCTTCAAAGACGAGAATGCTGGGCGAGTTGCCGACGAAGACGCGGGTCTTGGCCAGCTTGCCGCCCTGCCACACTTCCTGCACCGCGATTCCCATCGGAACCGGCGTGATGTTCTCGGCGAAGACCGTCACCTTGTCGGCCTTGCCGTCGCCGTCGGTGTCTTCCAGCACCTTGACGCGGTCGGCGCCGGGGGCCGGCTTCATGGCGGTGTTGCGCCACAGCCGATAATTGACGCCTTCCGTCACCCACACCCGACCACGCGAGTCGACGTCGATGTTGGTGGGGTTCTCCACCATCGGCTCGGCGGCCCACAG
>JBOFFD010000450.1:0-4002 GCA_051648425.1 Planctomycetia bacterium | reverse complement strand
CCAGGCGGCGAGGGAGCCGGCGGGTCGCGGCGGCGGCGGCCGACCGGCGGCGAAGGCCAGGTCGAGGTGACAGTGGGCGTTCACCAAGCCCGGCGTCACGGCCGCGTCGCCCAAGTCGACGGCGTTCCGCCGCGAGCCGACCCATGGGCCGACGCGGACGGCGTCGCCGACGATTTCCAGCAGGGCGTCTTGGATGGGAGGAGCGTCGCCGGGGAACGCCCACCGGACGCGATAGACCGTGGCGGCGTCCGGCGTCACGTCAGCCGGCCGGCGGCGTCGGCGCCGGGAAGTAGACCCGTTCGAGGTACTTCGTGTCGACGGTCCCTTCCAGGAACGCGTTGTCGAACATCAGCCGGCGGTGCAGCGGAATGATGGTGTGGATGCCGGTGATGTGGAACTCTTCCAGCGCCCGCCGCATGCAGGCGATGGCGGTGTCGCGGTCGGGCTGGTGGACGAGCAGCTTGGCGACCATCGAATCGTAATTCGGCGGCACGCGGTAGCCGGCGGTGGCGTGGGTGTCGACGCGGACGCCGTAGCCGCCCGGCGGAATGAAGGCCTCGATGGTGCCGGGGCTGGGGCGGAAATCGTGGTCGGGGTCTTCGGCGTTGATGCGGCACTCGATGGCGTGGCCCGACTGCTTGATTTGATCCTGCGTGAACGGCAGCTTCTCGCCGGCGGCGACGCGAATCTGCAGCTTCACGAGGTCGATGCCGGTGACCAGTTCCGTCACCGGGTGTTCGACCTGGATGCGCGCGTTGGTTTCGATGAAGTAGTAGCGGAAATCCTTGTCGACGAGGAACTCGCAGGTGCCGGCGTTGGTGTAGCCGGCGGACTTCACCAATCGGACGGCGGCGGCGCAGATTTCGTCGCGGACCGAGGCGGGCAGGTTCGGGGCCGGGCTTTCCTCGATGATCTTCTGATACCGCCGCTGCATCGAGCAGTCGCGTTCGTAGAGGTGGACGACGTTGCCGTGGTTGTCGCCGATGATCTGGATTTCGATGTGGCGGGGCTGTTCGATCAGTTTTTCGAGGTAGACCGAACCGTCCTTGAAGGCGGCCTCGGCTTCGGCGCGGGCCTGTTGGATGGCAGAGCGGAAGCTGATGTCGTTGCGGGCGACGCGCATACCGCGGCCGCCGCCGCCGGCCGACGCCTTGATGAGGACGGGGAAGCCGATCTCTTGCGCGATGCGGAGGGCGTCGTCGACGTCGCCGACGGCGCCGTCGCTGCCGGGAACGGTGGGCACGCCGGCGGCCTTGGCCATGTCGCGGGCGGCGGTCTTGCTGCCGAGCCGTTTCATCGCTTCGACGGGGGGGCCGATGAACTCGATGCCGCACGACCGGCAGACTTCGGCGAAGTGGGCGTTTTCGCTCAGAAAGCCGTAGCCGGGGTGGATCGCCTGGACGTCGCCGATCTCGGCCGCCGCGATGATGCGGGTGATGTTCAGGTAGCTGTCGATCGCCTTGGCCGGCCCGATGCAGTAGGCGTCGTCGGCCAGCCGCAGGTAGGGGGCGTCGCGGTCGGCTTCGCTGAAGACGGCGACCGTTTGGATGCCGAGGTCTTTACAGGCGCGAATGACGCGCAGGGCGATTTCGCCGCGGTTGGCCACCAATACTCGCTGGAACATGAACCTGTCGGCTTCCTTCCTGATTGCTCCGGACCGCGGGTCGTCACGGCTTCGTCGGGCGGGTTCGTCAGCCGGCCTGCGCATCGCCGCCCGACGGCTGCAACATCGGCGACGAAAGATCTTGCATCTGGACGACGTGCAAAAGGGCGATGAGCGTGGAACGTTCCGCGACCGATGAATCTTCGGGCGTCGGCAGCCCGACGATCAAAAATGTCTTTCCCACGATGACCATGTCCGGATGTTGGATGTCGTAAGCGGCCCCCGTGGTGGTCACGAAGCGGACCGGTGTGAACGGGGTCTTGCGTAGTCGTTCGCGGATGTCGGCCGGGGTGAACATGTCATTCCTCGGAAAAGGATCGCTCCCGATCGGAGACGACGAACGTATTCTACGGCTTCACGCGGAAGAGCGGCTTACCCCATTCCACCGGCTGGCCGTTCTCCACCAGGACTTCCACGACCGTGCCGACGACGCCGGCGGGGATTTCGTTCATCACCTTCATCGCTTCGATGATGCAGATGGTGGTGTTGGCCTGCACCTTGGCGCCGACGGCGACGAACGGGGGGACGTCCGGGGCCGAGGCGGTGTAGAAGGTGCCGACGAACGGACTGGCGACGGTCAATGAGTCGTCGGGGACCGCGGCGGGCTTGTCGACGACGGCCGGGGCGCCGGCGGCGGGCGGCGCGTAGACGGTTGCCGGCGCCGCGGCGACGACCGAAGTCGTCAAGCCGCCGCGTCGAAGCCGAAGCCGCGATTGCTGATGGCGCAGTTCGATTTCGTTGACGTCGTTGTCCTTCATCAGTTCCAGAAGGGATTTGATCTTCTCGACGTCGAACAGCGTCGCTTCCGGAGGGAAGTGCGAATCGCTCATATCGGCCAGACGTCCTTTCCGAGGAGGGCGGCTCCATCGGCCGCCGGCGCTTCCATCCAATATCGACCAGGGTGGAAGCGGCGGGTCGCGCCGCCGCTCGACCTTTCGGCGACGCCCGCTTCGCCGGCTTCACGCGCCGGACCGATTTTTACGTCCCGGCCGCGCCGAATCCTCCGCCTTGGCGAGATTTCTCCGCTGTCTTACGGCCGATCAAAAGCCCCGTCAAGGGAACGGCCGAAGCTGAGGCGTCTTGGGATGAGGCTCGGAAAGCAGGCAAAGCGCTCTCGTTGGCCGCCACTTTCCTCAGCGGCGCGTCTTCGTCCTTCGTCGGCCGTTCATCCACGAGGATCGGACGCGCCGCTGCGGAAAGCGGCGGCTAACGATAACAGGCCGATTTGGTCTTAGAGAATCGCCGGGTCGGCGAAGTCTTCCCAAACCAGCAGCAGGCAGCCGGCGGGGGCGTGCGAGACACTGTGCAGCGTGCCGGCGTCGAAGCGCAGGTAGTCGCCGGGACGAAGCACGACACCGGCGGTGTGCAGTTCCCCGGTCAGCACGTAGCACTCTTCGAGGCCGCGGTGACGGTGTTCGGGCAGGTCGGCGCCGGCGTCCAACCGAACCAGCCGGCTGCGGCGGCGCTTCGTCGGATCGAGCCCCAGGAACTTGAACGATACGCCCGGATACGGACTGGCGATCCAGTCGGCGTCGGCGTCGCGCACCACCACTGGGTCGGGCGGCGCGGCCGCGGCGATCCGTTGCCGCAGGCCCGCCAAGATTGACGGCGGCGGTTCGAGTTCCATCCCGTCGGCCAACGCCGACAGCGCCGGCGCCACGCCGTCCAGCGCCCGCAGGTGCGCCGGGTCGCCCGCCGCCAACGCGGACTCGAACAGCAGCCGCTCGTCCGGCGGAAGAGCGCCGGCGACGTACAAGGCCGCCTGCTCTTCGATCACTTCCGCCGTCGGCTGCGAACTCATGAACCGGCCTCCCCGTCGACTGGGTCGATCATTTGCGACAGTCGACGGATTCCCATTCGGATTCTCGACTTCACCGTTCCTAAAGGCAATTGTTGCTTATCCGCGATCTGTTGGTGGGTCAAACCGTCGAAAAAAGCAAGAACAACTGATTCCCGCTGCTCGTCGGGCAGGGTCGCCAAGGCCCGCCCCATGCGAACTTTCAGTTCGGCCGACGCCGCCGCGGCCGACGGTTCCCGGAAATCAACGGGGTGGGCGTCAAGCGGGGCGTCGGGCCGACGGCGCCGCCGCCGCAGCTCGTCCAGCGTGCGCGACCGGACGAGCAACAAGAGCCAGGTTCGCGGCGACCCGCGCGACGCCGAGTAGCTTCCCGCCGACCGCCACGACTGCCAGAACGCCAGCTGGAGTACGTCCTCCGCGGCCGCTCGGTCTTTGATGATTCGGAAAATGAGTCCAAAAGC
Source organism: Planctomycetia bacterium (assembly GCA_051648425.1). GTDB lineage: Bacteria > Planctomycetota > Planctomycetia > Kolteriales > Kolteriaceae > JBOFFD01. The sequence goes on along the minus strand of JBOFFD010000450.1, from coordinate 80 downwards.
GGCGGGCGCGTGCCGGCGGTAGAACTCGGCGAACGCGGCGGCGTCTCCCGACGCCGTCCGTCGGAGCAGGTCGGCGTCTC
>JBOFFD010000449.1:0-1815 GCA_051648425.1 Planctomycetia bacterium | reverse complement strand
ACCAGATTGTCGACGAAGCGCCGTTGGAACTGGTGGTCGCCTCGCCGGTCGAGTACCTTCAGCCGGTGATCGAATACGACGCCGACGAACGGCGCGTGGCCGCCACCGTCAAGCCGATCGACGGCGCCGGCCGCATTCCACCGACCCGGCTGCGGTTGGAACTGCCCGCCGCCGCCGTGAAACAGGGGAACCTTGAAGCCGAGATTTCGACCGAACGTCCGACGGCGCGACTGACGGCCGACCTGACGCCCGACGCCGTCGATGAAAACGTCGAAGTGTGGCTGCACGCCGCCGAAGTCCCCCGCGCGTTCCGCTTCCAGACCGGCGCCTCGCTGCCGCGCGGCACGCCGCTCTTGGAACCATATCTCGACGTGACGGCGCCGGCCGACGGCACGAAGTTCCTCATCGCCGAACTGGGGCCGCGGCTGCCGATCGGCTTGCAGGCCGACGGTGCCAACGGCGCGGCGGCCGGCCTCAATGCGCTGAACGCCGCCGTCGGGTTCGACCGCGACCGCGACGGCGAAGGCGAGGAAGAAGAACAACTCGCCGCCGGCGTCTTCGGCGACGGCCGGTCGGTCGTGGTGACCGCCGCCGCACCGGTTAAAGGGACCGAACTTTCGTTGAAGGCGGCCGTCGCTGACGTGACGTTGTCACTGCCGGTCGGCGGCACGCGCGGCCGGCAGACCCTGTTCGCCCGTTTGCGACTGCCGGCGGGCGACCGTCGGCCGCTCGTCGAACGACGCACGCTTTTCTTCCTGGCCGGCCCGCCGGCGGTGGAAATCGTCCGGCCCGCCGACGACGGCTCCATCGTGCAAGGCGACGATTGGGCCGTCGAACTGAAATGCGACGGCTCGCTCGCCGGGGCGGTCGACTCCATCGCCGTCGGCTTGGACCGCAACAAGAACGGCAAGCTCGACGACGACGAAACGCTGCCGCCGCTCGGCCGCTCCGCCGACGAAACGATCCGTTTCCCGGCGTCGACGCGCCGCGGCGCCGACGACGAACCCGCCCGACTGACCTTGCGGTTCCCTTCGGCGGAACTGCCTGTCGGGCGGCACGTGCTTTTGGCCCGCGGAACGGTCGACGGCGTCGTCGACGCGAAGGCCGAGGGCGGCCGACGGACGTTGGTCGGCCCGGTCGCCAAGCGGAATCTGAACATCCGGCCGCCGGCGGTCGCGGTCATTGCTCCGAAGGCCGCACCTCCGACGACCGGTTCGATCGCCGGCGTGGTGTTGCGGCGCGGCAACCCGCGCTCGGGCGAAACGGTGACGATACCCGGCGTCGGATCGGCGGTCAGCGACGGCGCCGGCAAATTCCGGTTCGACGACGTACCCCCCGGCCCGTATGCCGTCGGTGTCGAATCCACCCGCTTCGCCGGCAATGCGACGGCCACCGTCGTCGCCGGCGCCACCGCGAACGTCGAAGTCCGTCTGGAAGCGAAATGAGCGCGTTTCCCAAGGGCGACGACCTGCCCGGCTTGTTGGTCGTCGGCACCGACACCGGCGTCGGCAAGACCCGCGTGACCGCCTGGTTGGCGCTGCGGCTCGTCGCCGACGGTGCGACGCCCGGCGTCTGCAAGCCGACGGCGTCGGGCGCCGAATTCCGGGACGGCCGGTGGGTGTGGGACGACGCCGAGATTCTGAAAGCCGCCTGCCCCGTCGCCGCACCGGACGACCTGATCTGCCGCTACCGGTACCGGGCGCCGCTCGCGCCGCCGCTGGCCCGCCGGTGGGATCTGGCGCATCCTGATCCGTCGGCGCCGCCGCCCGGAAAAGCCCCGACCGTCGATGATTTTTTGGAACTTTTCGACGAGTG
>JBOFFD010000448.1:0-5574 GCA_051648425.1 Planctomycetia bacterium | reverse complement strand
GACGGAAGCCCGCCGTCGGGACGTGGTTTTCGAGTGATGCGTCGGGTGCGAAACTGGTAGTGCCGGTGGCGATACCAGACAATCAGGCGGGTTGCAAGACCCGTTTCAGGGTTCGAGCGTAGTCCAAGGCGTTGCGGTGGGCCGGCGCCACGCGGACGTAGAGCGTCTTCGCGTCGACCAGCACGACGTCGGCGCCGCGGACGCGGGCCAACTTCTCCGCGCGCTTGGGGTGGCGGCACGCCAAGGCGAGGAACCCTTGGTCGTTGGGCCGGGCGGCTTCAACCTGCCAGTACTGCGCGAGGATGCGAAGTTCGGTGAGGTCAAGCAGGTTTTCGACCTCCAACGGCGCCTTGCCGAAACGGTCGTAGAACTCGCGGCGGAATTCGGCGACTTCCTCGACGCTGCGCAGACGGGCCAACCGTCGGTAGGCGTCGACCCGGTGGCGCTCGCCGGGCATGTAGTCGTGCGGTACGTACGCCTTCCACGGCAGTTCGACGGTCACGTCGAGGAACGACCGCAACGGCTGCCGTTGCAACGTGCGGACGGCGTTCTCCAACAACTGACAGTACAGTTCGTAGCCGACCGCCGCGATATGCCCTGACTGCTCCGAACCCAGCATGTTGCCGGCGCCGCGAATCTCCAGGTCGCGCAGCGCGATCTGAAAGCCCGAACCGAGTTCCGAGTATTCCTCGATCGCTTTCAGACGCTTCAACGCTTCGGGGTTCGACGTCCGCGCTTCGTCGACGATCACGTAACAGTACGCCCGCTGCGACGATCGGCCGACCCGGCCGCGAAGTTGGTGTAAGTCGGCGAGGCCGTATTTGTCGCCTTCGTTGATGAAGATGGTGTTGGCGTTCGGTATGTCGAGGCCGCTTTCGATGATCGTCGTCGCCAACAGTACGTCGGCCCGGCGGTCCATGAATTTCAGCATCCCTTCCTCGATCTGATCTTCGGGCATCTGACCGTGGATGATCGCCGTCTTCGCTTCGGGGACGGCTCTTAAGATCCTGTCTTCGATCGACCGAATGTCGTGGACGCGGTTGTGGACGAAATAGACCTGGCCGCCGCGGTTCAGTTCGCGTTGAATCGCGTGGCGAATTAAAGCGTCGTCCCATTTGACGATGCGGGTTTCGACGGCGTAGCGGTCGGCGGGGGGCGTTTCGAGATTCGAGATGTCGCGAATGCCGAGGAGCGATTGGTGCAGCGTGCGGGGGATCGGCGTCGCCGACATGGTGAGGATGTCGACTTGGCTGCGCAACCGTTTCAGTTTTTCCTTGTGAGCGACGCCGAATCGCTGTTCTTCGTCGATCACCAAAAGGCCGAGGTCTTGAAACTTGACGTCTTCGGAAAGCAGGCGGTGGGTGCCGATCAACACGTCGACGCCGCCCGTTTCGACGCGCTTCAGGATTTCGCGCTGCTCGCCGCGGGTCTGAAACCGACTGACCGCCTCGACGACGAACGGAAACGCCGCCATGCGGCCGCGGAAAGTGCGCAGATGCTGCTCGGCCAGAACGGTGGTCGGCACCAGCACGGCCGCCTGTTTGCCGAAGTCGATCGCCTTGAAGACCGCCCGCATGGCGAGTTCGGTCTTGCCGAAACCGACGTCGCCGCACAACAGGCGGTCCATCGGTCGACCGCCTTCCATGTCGCGGCGGATTTCGCCGATCGCAGTGAGTTGATCGGGCGTTTCCTCATAGGGGAAGGAAGTCTCGAATTCGCGCTGCCATTCGGAGTCGGGCGGATACTGTACGCCGGGCTGCGCCTCGCGGGAGGCGTGGATTTCGATCAAATCCTGCGCCAGGTCGGCGACCGCCTCTTGGACGCCGCGCTTGCGGCGCTCCCAGGCGACGCCGCCGATCTTAGACAACCTCGGCGCCGTCTTGCCGCCGCCGACGTACTTCTGAATAAGGTCGATCTTACTGGCCGGCACGTAGATCAACGTCTGGTCGGCGAACTCCAAGACGAGGTGTTCTTCGAGCTGCCCGTTCTTTTCCAGCATCTTCATGCCGCGGAACAGACCGATGCCGTGCGAAAGATGAACGATGCAGTCGTCTTCGCGGAGGTCTAAGAAGCCGTCGATCGCGCGGCTTTGGTGTTTGCGGCGCGGTTCGGAACGGCGGGCTTCCGAACGGTGAAGCAGTTCGGCCGCCGACAAGACGATGCACCGGCCCTCCACCCAGCGGAATCCCTCGGCCACGCGCCCTTGTTGGAAATGAAGCCGACCGGCCTTGGCGACCGCCGTTTCCGCCAGTAGTTCGCCAAGTCGTCGTCGCTCGCCCTCGCTGGAACTGACGACCAGCACTGTTTCGTCGCGGACGACCCGGTCGAGTTCTTCGGCGGTGCGTTTAAGATCGCCGGAAAAGCGTTCGACCGTTTCGATGCGCAGCGAACACTGTTTGTCCAGTGAACTTTGCGGCAGGGCGGTGACGGCGGCGGTGGGGAATTTGACGACCCGCGCCCAGTTTTCTTCAACGCTGAAGACCTGCGCGGCGTCTTCCAGGCGGCTGAGATACCGACCGGCTTCCAGCGCCGAATCGGTCGGTTCCAACAAGGCGAACCACGAACCCGGCGGCAGGAAGTCGGTAAGATGCTTCTTACCGTCGGCGAGGCTGGGCGCGTCGAGCGACGCGGCGCGCGCGGTCACTTCGATCGATTTCAGTTCGCGGAGGCTGCGTTGGCTTTCGACGGCGAACTCGCGGATCGATTCGATTTCGTCGCCGAAAAGCTCCAGGCGCAGCGGATCATCGAAATCGATGGGGTACAGATCCAGGATGCCGCCGCGCAGGCTGTATTCGCCCGGCAGTTCGACGGCGTCGCACCGCCGCCAGCCGTTGGCCGTGAGCCAGGTGGAAAGTTTTTGGACGTCGAGGCTATCACCGACGGCCAGCCGGCGGCTGTCGCGGCGGATCGCGTCGACGTCGGGCAGCGGTTGCAGCAAGGCGTGGATGGAGCAACACAGAACTCGCGGTGGTTGGTCGCCGGCAAGCGCTTTGACGACCGCCAACCGACGGCCGTAAGCGTCGCCGCGGCGGGCGACTTCGCCAACGCCGTGGTCGTGATCGTCGAGAGTGGGCCGTCGGCCGACGTTCTCCAGCGGCGGCAGCAGCAACGGCGTCGGTCCGCCGAACGTCGTCAGTTCGTCGACCAGTTGGCCGAGGTCCGACGCCTTCGGCGTCACCAGAACGCAGATGCGGTCGACCGCGTTGGCCAGGGCGGCGGCCGCCAGCGACCGCGACGACGCCCAGGCGCCGTCGACCACGACGCTGTCGCCGTGCGACAAGGCGGCGGCGACGGCGGCGAACGCGGGAGCGGCGGCGAGGCGGGCGCCGAGTTCACGCAAGGAACGAGGCGGCGCCGCATCGTCAACGGGCGGCGGCGCGGGCGGACGGCTCGGCTGTTTCTTGGTTGTGTTCACAGCGAAACTCTAGTTGCTTCGTCGCATTGGGCCACCGTGCACCGACCCCGTGGGAAGTGCCGGGCGGTGGTCACTCGTCGTCGGGCCGAAGTTCCATTGGCAGCGCCTGCAGTCGGCCTTCCTTGTCGACGCAGGCCAGCGTCGATTCTCCTTCGGCGATGAGCGTAGCGTCGCGCAGCAAACGGTAGGCGTGTTCGATGCGGACGGGGGTGTGCCGGGCGATGGTCGTCCGCAGCGTCAGGGCGTCGTCGTAGCGGGCGGGCGCTTTGAACTTGCAGGCGATTTTGGCGACGACCAGATAGAAACCGAGTTCCTCAACGCCCTTGTACGTCAAGCCGGAGGCCCGCAGCAGTTCGGTGCGACCCATCTCGAAGTAGACGAAATAGTTGGCGTGGTGGACGAAACCCATTTGATCGGTTTCGGCGTAACGGACGCGGATGTCGATGTCGTGGCTGCGAAGCGTACTCAACGTCGTCGTCTCCCAGGGACGCCGATGGTGACGTTCGCGGCCGTTCAAGTAAAGACGGGTTTCGCTGAACGGAACCGGCTCGCCGGCTCAGGCAGGCGGGACGCCTGCACCACAATCGAGCAGGCAGGCGGGACGCCTGTACCACAATTGAGCAGGCAGGCGGGACGCCTGCACCACAAAGGAACAACGGAGCGAACAGGAACGGCGGGCCGTGGGTGACGCGGGTCAGCCGGCGGCGGGCGGTTTGGGTTCGTCGGGCGCCAGGGGAAGGGGCGCCGAAAGATCGACCTTCGGCGTCAGCGACGTCGGGTCGGGTTTCGAGTCGGTCGGGGGCGGCGACAGCGTCACCAGTTGCGGGCCGGCGTCGGGCGTCGGATCGATCGGCGCCGCCGTCGGTCGCAGCATCGGGAACGGTTCTTCCTGCTCTTCATCCAGGGCGACTTCGTCGAAATCAGTTTCATCGACATCGCGCCGCAAGAGGAAGTAGATGATGGTGGCGGCTGACCAGAAGTAGCTGTAGGCGAACCCAACGATGCCCAGGAAGAGGGCGTGCGTCCAAAGGCCGATGAGCAGGGCGGTGTACCGGCGGGTGCCGGTCGGTTCCAACGTGACGGCGCCGTCGACGACGGTCGGGCCGAAGCTTTCGCGCCAGCCGCCGGCGGTCGGGGCGTAGGCGTAGAAGGCCCGCAGATTCTCTTCGCCGCCGCCCCACGAGACGGCGTATTGCGAGAGGTCGACCGTCGCGTAGCCGAAGCTGAGGACGACGATCGACGCGACGCCGCCCGCGACGGCCGCCACGGTGGTGTACCACAGGTAGCGCCACGGCCGACCCAGCACATAGCTGTACGACCGGCTGAGGGCGTCGTAGCTTTCGGTCGCTTCGGTGCTGATGGTGGCGTACATGAGCGGCCAGCCGAGAATCAACCCGGCGGCCAGCACCGCCATCACGAAACCGCCCATGAGGGCGAACACCCAGACCAACCCCATGAGGATGTCGAAGGCGGGGATTCGACTCAAGAAGCCGCCGACCACGCAGAACAGGCCGACGACCACGATGGCGGCGAACGGCAGCACCGGCGCGCCGAAGTAGCTGAAGTACCGTTGGGCGGCGAAGCGCGACGCCTCGGCCAGCGACACCTGGGAGTCGCGGGCGAACTGCACCGCCGCGATGCGGGTGATGGCGCCGCCGACGAACGCCCAAACGGCGAGCGTCCAGAGCGTCAGCAGCAGGCCGGCGAAGCTGGCCGAGGTGCTTTGCAGCATGACCGTCGCGGGGGTGGCCAACTGGTGGATCGGCTGGAAGACGAGGTAGAACGAGTTCGGCAGCAGGCCGTTCCGCCAACCGCCGGTTTGCAGCGGGCTGGTGAACGGGTCGCCCGGGCCGGACGATTCCCAAATCGGCCGACGGACGGCGGCCAGCGTCTGGTAATAGGTCGAGCTGGCTTGATATTGTCGCAGTTGCTCGTTGTGGGCGGTGACGGCGGCGAGGTCGGTTCCGGCGGCCGGCTCCGGCTTCACCGGCGCCGACCCCATGAGCAGCGACGCGATGACCGTCCAACCGAGGGTGGTCAGCAAAGCGCCGAAGGCGCCGAGCGCGATCTTCTTGGGATCGAGGGCGAGACGGAACGCCCGAAGGACGCTCACCCAGGGGAAAAGCTGAGTGAAGTCGAGACTGCGAAGATCGAGGCGG
>JBOFFD010000447.1:0-3060 GCA_051648425.1 Planctomycetia bacterium | reverse complement strand
TCGCGCATGACCGGGTGGGCGTACTGCGCCTGCTCGCGGCCGTGTTTCACATTCTTGTAGGTGTCGACCATGCCGCCGCCGAGCGGGCCGGGGCGGTACAGGGCGTTCGTCGCGATCAGGTCTTGAAAACGGTCGGGCTTCATGCCGATCAGCAGGTTGCGAATGCCTTCGCTTTCGAGCTGAAATACGCCCTTCGACTCGCCCTTCTGCAGCAGTTCGTAGGTCTTGCGGTCGCCGGGGGGCAAGTCCAGAAGGTCGATGACGACGCCGCGAGTCTTCTTAAGAATTTTCAGTGCGTTCTGAACCATCGTCAGGGTGCGCAGGCCGAGGAAGTCGACCTTCAGCATCCCGACTTTCTCGAGGATGCTCATCTCCCACTGCGTGGTGACGACGTCGCCGGTGTTCTGCAGCGGAATGTAATTGATGAGCGGCTTGTCGGCGATGACCACGCCGGCGGCGTGCACGCCGGGGTTGCGGTTCAGCCCCTCAAGGCGCATCGCGATGTCCATGACCCGGCGGATTTCCGGATCGGTGTCGTACTCCCGTTTCAGTTCCGGCGTTTGTTTCAATGCTTCGGCGATGGTGATGTTCAGCGTCTTCGGAATCATCTTCGTGATCTGATCGACGCGCGGCAGCGGCACTTCCAAGGCGCGCGACACGTCCTTGATCGCTGCCCGCGCGGCCATCGTGTTGAACGTCACGATCTGCGCCACGTTGTCGGCGCCGTATTTCTCGCGGATGAACTGAATGACTTCTTCGCGGCGCACCTGGCAGAAGTCGATGTCGATGTCGGGCGCCTCGGCCCGGTTCGGATCGAGGAACCGCTCGAACAGCAGGTCGAACTCCAGCGGATCGACGTCGGAGAAACCCAAGAGGTAAGAGACCAGGGCGCCGCAGGCGCTGCCGCGGGCGCCGCAGGGAATTCCCTTGCTGCGGGCGAAGTTGACGAAGTCCCACACGATGAGGAAGTAGCTGGCGAAGCCGAGTTTGTTGACCACGCCCAACTCGAATTGAACGCGGTCGCGGGCGGCTTGAAGCCGATCGGCCGACGCCCCTCGGTCGACGTACCGCCACTTAAGACCCACCTCGCACAGTTCGGCGAGGTACGTTTTGTCGTCGCGGCCGGGCGGCGGCGCGAAGATCGGAAAGTGCCGGGTTTTGAAGTCCAGGTCGATGTCCACCGAGTCGGCGATGCGCTGGCTCATCGCCACCGCGTCGCCGTGGTTCGGAAAACTCGCGCACATCTCGGCGGCCGATTTGAGATAGAACTGGTCCGACCCGTAGCGCATCCGCTTTTCGTCGTTCATCGTCTTGCCGGTGTTGATGCACAGCAATACTTCGTGCGCTTCGGCGTCGGCCGAGCAAATATAATGGGTGTCGCAGGTGGCGACGAGCGGCAGTCCCACCCGCTGCGCGATTTCGATGGCGCCGGTCGCGCATTGTTTCTGAATGTCGATGCCGTTGTCTTGGATTTCGATGAAGAACCGGTCGGGGAAGCGCTTGGCGAACCACTCGGCGAGTTTGGCCGCTTCACTCAGATCGTCGCGCAGGATGTGGTTGGAAAACTCGCTGGAGCAGCAGCCGGAAAGGATGACGATCCCCTCGCCGTACTGTTCGAGCAGTTCCTTGTCGATGCGCGGCTTGTAGTAGAAGCCTTCCAGCGAGGCGTAGGTCGCGAGTTTGACGAGGTTCTGAAAGCCGACGCGGTTCTGCGCCAGCATGGTCAGATGGAAGCTGTTTTCGCCGCTGACGTGCGAGCGCGGCGTGCGGTCGGTGCGGGCGCCGGGGGCGACGTACGCCTCGTAGCCCAGGATCGGGTTGATTCCTTGGTCGCGGCAGCTCGTGTAGAACTCGACGGCGCCGTACAGGTTGCCGTGATCGGTGAGGGCGAGCGCGTTCATTCCCTGCGACTTCGCCTGCTTCACCAAATCCTTCACTTTGGCGGCGCCGTCTAGCAGACTGTAGTGACTGTGGCAGTGCAAGTGAACGAACGACGGCGCTGTCATCGGTGGCAACCATGCTCCCTATTTGAAGTGTCGCATCTCATCTTAGTGGACGGGTCTTACAGAGTCGGTCTCGAACCGGCGGTCTTACCGCAGGCGGCCTTTCAACGGTTCGCCGGTGGTGCGGTCGAACTCGTCGGGGCGGCGGACCGCCGGCGGGGCGTCGCCGGTGGCTTTCAGCCAGTCGTCCAGCCGGCCGCGCATCGCATCCAGTTCCACCTTGTACGCCTGTTCGCCCGCCAAGTTTCGCAGTTCGTCGGGGTCGGCGGCCGCGTCGTACAATTCTTCGGTTGGGCGAGGGGTTTCATAAATCGTCTTCTGCGCCGTGGTCAATGTATCGGCCGCCCGCCGCGCGCGAAAGGCGTCGCCGGTCGGGCTTCGCAGGGCGTCGGCCGGCGGGGTCAACGGAAGATCGGCGTAGTCGCTGCGAATGTACTTCCAGCGGGCCGTCCGAACCGCGCGCTGGCGGTCCTCGAAGTCGTGCCAATTGTGCTCGGCGAAGACCGCGTCGCGGCCGGCCGTCGCGGCGGGGTCGGTCGACCGCAACAGTTCGGCGAAGCTTTTTCCCTGAAACGTCGCCGCCGACGGAGCGCCGGCCAGCTCCAACAGCGTCGGCGCCAGGTCGATGCTGGAGAGCAGGGCGTTCGTCGTCGACCCCGGCTTGACGACCCCCGGCCAACGTACGATGAGCGGCGTCTGGATGCCGGAATCATACAGCGTCGTCTTGGCGCGGTGGAACGGCCGACCGTTGTCGCTAAGGAAAATCACCACCGTGTTCTTCGCCGCCCCTTGGTCTTCCAACAGCTTCAACGTTCGCCCGATTTCCGCGTCCATCCGCGCGATTTCGTCGTAGTACATCGCCAAATCCCGCCGGACCGCCGGGTCGTCGGGCAGATAGGGGGGGACGGCCGCCGATTTGGGGTCGTGGGGCGGATCGAAGCTGTTCGGATCATACGGCCGATGCGGGTCGATGAACCCCATCCAGAGGAAAAACGGCTTGTCCATCGGCCGTTCCAGCAGGCCCTTGTCCCAGTCGAATTTGCTGAGGTACACCTTG
>JBOFFD010000446.1:0-2893 GCA_051648425.1 Planctomycetia bacterium | reverse complement strand
TCGAGAGGGGGTAGTCGGCCCACCATTCGCCGGCGGCCCACCAGCAGGTGGGGGTTGCGGCGGCGTCGCAGGCGGCGAGGAAGCGGCGAGCGACCTCCAGCCAGCCGGGGTCGGCCGGCGCGCCGTATTCGCCGACGACGCCCGGCACGCCGTTGCGGGCGCACCACTCTAAGAACGGCTTCACGCGGGCGGCGCCCCGGTCGGGCAGCGCGGGATCGTCTTTCAGTTCGTCGGCGTAAGACTTCACGTACTTGCCGCTGGCGTCTTTGTCGAAGTAACTGTGTGATTCATACACGGTTTTCTTCAGCGGGTCGTCGATCCAGGCGTCGGGGCCGTGCAGATCGGGCCAGCGGTGGGCGTTCGACCAACCGTCGCCGCCCACGACCAACCATCGCCGGCAGCCGTCGTCGCGCAACGCCCGCACCGTCGCGCTGCTGATCGCCCGCCAGTCGGCCGACCCCATGTCGTGCGGTTCATTCATCAAGCCGAGACCGTAGGCGCCGCGAAGATCAACCAAAGCGCGCGACAACCGTATCCAGAAATCGGTGAAATGGTCCTTCGTGACGTAAACGGTCTTGGAGGCGGGGTCGGGATGGTCGATCACTGCTTCAACGACGCCCGTCGGCGTTTCGAGCCGGTAGCGGGCGTAGTTGTGCAGGTCGACGAGGGATCGACCGCCGGCGGCGTGGACCCACTCGACGGCGGCGCGCAGGCGGGCCAATTCAGCGGTCTTCAGCGGGCCGCCCAACGTCGGCTGCATCCGTTCCCAGCGGAAGGGGATTCGCACGAGCGGTAGGCCGAGCGCCACCAAGCGGCGGACGGTGGCGTCGCTGTTGTAGGTGTAGTCGCGCTCGAAAAGGCCCGGGTGGCGGTTGGAGAATTCCGGCTTGCCGGTGCCGAACTCGGCGCCGGCGAGCGAAACGCCGCGAATCGGGACCGATGGCGGTTCCGGTGCGCCGGCCGCCGACGAAAGGACGGCCGAAGACCCGACGATCAGCGCCGTTCGCCGTCGCATGGCCGCCTCAACCGTTCTGAACGGCGAAGATCGCTTCGATTTCAACCGCGACGCCGGTGGGTAGTTGCGCGAAGCCGATCGCGGAGCGGGCGTGGAAGCCCAGGTCGTCGGCGCCGAACAATTGATGCACGAGGTCGGAAGCGCCGTTCATCACCAAATGTTGGTCGGTGAAGTCCTGGGTGGAATTGACGCAGCCGAGCAGTCGGACGACCCGCACGTGGTCGAGCGTGCCGAGCAGGTTTCGCACCGAGTTCAAGACCTTGATCATCGCCTCGCGGGCGGCCTTTTTGCCGTCTTCGACCGACACGTCGGCACCCAGTTTCCCCTTCATGTCGGAGACGTGGCCGGAGGTGTAGACGATTTCGCCGACGCGGACGGCGAGGTTGAGGTAGCCCTTCGGCGTGGGGCCGGGCAGCTTGACGCCGAGTTCAACCAGTTTCGCTTCGACGCTCATCTTCGGGGGTTCGCTCCTGGGAGGGTGCGGCGGGACGCGACCGAAAAGGGTTCAGTCGCACAACGCCTTGCGGATCATTTGCAAGGCCTCCCGGTCGCGGTCGCGAAGCCCCGGAAGCTGCAAATAACATACGACCACTCGCTGCAAAAGGCAGACCCACCCCGCCTTGGCCGGCAGATGAATCAGTTCGTTGAAGAGGGCGAAGACGTCCTCGGCCGCCTCGTCTTCATGGTGGGCGAGTTCCGTCAAGGCGACGACGGCGGCTTCCACCGTCCAGTCGAGCGGCCCGCGGGCAAGGTCGAGCAACACCCGCCGTCGCTGCGACTTCCCCCACGGCACTTCCGGGTCAAGACGAGCCAGGCACAACGCGGCGGCGGTCTGCACTTTCGGCAGCCAGACCCAGGCGTCGCAGCCTTCGGGGGCCGGTGGCGGATGGACCATCGTGCCGAGCAGCGACACCACGTCGAGCGATCGGTCGAGCAGCATCGGACCGGCGGCGTCATACCATCGGCCGCGGTGGAACGGCTGCGCCGCCAACGCCGCGACGACGGCCGCTGCCGACCGGCCGGGGGTCGGCACGGCGGCCAGCGGCTCGGTGGTCCAGCGCTTCCAGCCGAACAGCGTCCGCACCCGTTTATACGTCCAAACTTGGTACTTCACTCTCCCGCGCGGCACTCGCGGGTCGGGACGCTGCACCCGCTTGACGTGGAAGGCGACGGGCCGAACCACACCCATCGCGTGGAGCTGCATCCGACAGGCGAGCCGGCTGCTGGGGGTTTCCAGCGAACTCAAGGTGAACGAGACCGGTTCGTCGCCGACGGCGGCTTCGCGGTCGTCGAGCGGCGTCGCCGGGTCGGTGCGACGGCGGCAGAACTGCTGCAGGGCGTGGATGGTGGCGTCGGCGGGCGCCGGCAGGAAGTCGATGTACGGCTGACCGCCCGGCACGAAGCAGGCGGCGCGGCGGTTTTCGGGGTGTTGGCGGGCGTAGTCGACCAGCGCCGCCACCCAGGAACCGTTCGGCTCGGTGCGGGCGCGGGCGTACAGCAGCGACGGCGCCGCCCACGGATGGTCGGGCTGGCGGTCGAGCACCTGCTGGTACCATTGGGCGGCGTCGCGCCAACGGCCTTGCTCCAGCATGGCGTCGCCGAGGTCGAGGCGAACGGCGGCGTCGGTCGGTTCGTGAGCCAGCGCTTTATGAAACCATGCGACGCGCTGATCGGCCTTGGCCAGCGCCTTGTACAGCCCGGCCATCGCCACCGCCAACTGATAGTTCGGATGGGCTTCATAGCCGCGACGGCCGGCGGAAATCGCTTCGTCGAAGCGGCGGAGCTTGCGCAGCGCCAGCACCTGGACGAACCGCACCATCGGGTCGACGTCGGGGTCGGGCGCCACGAGGTCGACCAACCGAACGACGCGGTCAAGCA
>JBOFFD010000445.1:0-2948 GCA_051648425.1 Planctomycetia bacterium | reverse complement strand
GCCCGCGTCGTCATCGTCGAAGGCCACGACCACATCCTTCAGATGTTCCATCCGTCGCTGTCTAAGAAAGCGTGTCAGGCGCTCGCCAAGATCGGCGTCGAGGTGTTCACTTCCTGCCGGGTCGTCGACATCCAACCCGACCACGTCCTCGTCGCACCGAACGACCAGCGCGAAGACACGCGTCGATTCGACGCGAACACCATCTTGTGGGCCGCCGGCGTGCAGGCGACCCCGCTCGCCAAGAAGCTCGCCGACGCCTTCCGCGTCGAAACCGACCGCATCGGCCGAATCAAAGTGCAGCCGGATCTCACCCTCGCCGGCCACCCCGAAGTCTTCGTCGTCGGCGACATGATGAACCTTGAAGTCAAAGGCAAGGCGCTGCCGGGCGTCGCCCCCGTGGCGATCCAACAGGGCATTTACGCCGCCAAGAGGATCTTAGGCCGTCTGAAAGGTGAAACCGCGGCCGCGCCGTTCGCCTATTACGACAAAGGCAGTATGGCCACCATCGGTCGGGCCGCCGCCGTCGTCGAATCCGGTTGGATTCGTTTCACCGGCCTGTTCGCCTGGTTCGCCTGGCTCTTCATTCACTTGGCCTATTTGGTTCAGGGTCAAAGCCGGATTCTGGTGTTGATCCAGTGGGGTTGGAACTACATCAGTTGGAATCGGTCGGCGCGATTGATCACCAACCAGGAAGCTCAGATGGAGGCGTCGGTCGCCGACCGCGTCGTCACGCGCGACCTGGCCACCTCGGGCAGTTTCCCGCCCATCAACGGAACGGCGCCGCCCTCCGCCCCGACCACAACCCCGGCCGCCGCGCCGGCGACCTCTTGACCGCCGTAGTGGGAATCCGTCGGCCGTGAATCCGCTTCCCGACGACGTCTGGTATCTGACCGGCCCCACCGCCTCCGGCAAGTCGGCCGCCGCCCTGGCCGTCGCAGAGACTCTCGACGCCGAAATCGTCGCCCTCGACTCCATGACCGTCTACCGCGAGATGGACGTCGGCACCGCGAAGCCCTCGGCCGCCGACCGCGCCCGCGTCCCGCACCACCTCGTCGACGTCCTCGACCCAAACGAAGCGGCCAGCCTCGACTGGTATCTCCGCGAGGCGTCGCGCGTTTCGGCCGACGTCCGCTCGCGCGGCCGACGCGTCCTCTTCGTCGGCGGCACGCCCCTCTACCTGAAAGCCTGTCTTCGCGGCATCTTCGACGGTCCGCCGGCCGACCCGGTCTTACGCGGCGCGTTGGAAGCCGAGGCGGCGGCCGTCGGCGTCGCGGCGCTGCACCAACGCTTGGCGGCCGTCGACCCCGGTTCGGCGGTCCGCATCCTGCCGGGCGACCTTCGCCGGATCATTCGCGCGCTCGAAGTCTACCAAACCACCGGCCGGCCCATCACCGAGCTGCAGACTCAATTCGACGCTCCCGCCGACCCGCCGCCGCGCGTCGCCTGCCTTCGTCGGCCCCGCGCGGAATTGGTCGCGCGCATCAACGCCCGAACGCTGGACATGCTGAACGCCGGCTGGATCGAAGAGACCGAACGACTGCTGACGCGCCGACCGCCGCCGAGCCGCGAGGCGCGCCAGGCCGTCGGCTGCGACGAAATCGACGCATATCTCAAAGGTTCCCTGGACCGAAATCGACTGATCGATACTCTTCAAGTTCGTACGAGACAATTTGCAAAACGTCAGATGACCTGGATGCGAAGTTTAGCGGAAGTAAGATTCGTCGACGTCGATGAAACGACGTCGTTCACTGAAATCGTCGATCGACTCGTCCGCTTCTTCTCCGCCCCGTCCGATCGGAGCGCGTGACGGCGGGTGCGACCGACCGTCGCGCCGCCGACCCGACCAACCTCTCGCGAAGGACTTGCCATGGACGCTGCGTTGGTTCAAAACCTGCTCGTATTGGTCGCGGCGGGGTTCGTCGCCGGCGTCCTGTGCCGCCTCGCCAACGTCTCGATGTTGATCGGCTACATCCTCGTCGGCGCGGTCGTCGGCAGCGGCGTGCTGCAATGGATCACGCCGAACGACAAAGACGTTCAGCATTTCGCGGAAATCGGCGTCCTGCTGTTGCTGTTCACCATCGGCCTCGAACTATCGCTCGACGAGTTGTCGCGGCTCGCCAAGCACCTGTTCATCGGCGGACCGATTCAGATGGCGCTGTCGGCCATACCGGCGGCCGTTCTCTTGTATCAACTGTCGGTGCCCTGGCAGGGGGCGCTGCTGCTCGGCGGCGCCGTCGCTCTAAGTTCCACGGTCCTCGTCTACAAAGCGCTCGCCGAGACCGGGCGAACGGTCACGCCGTCGGGGCGTCGGGCGGTCGGCGTTCTTTTGTTTCAAGACGTCTCACTCGTCCCGCTTTTGCTCATCATCCCCCTGCTCACGGTCGGTTCCGCCGCCGCCGACAAGGCGCCGATCGGCGCGGTCGACTTCGCCTTGCTGGGCGTGAAGGCCGTCGGTCTGGTGGTGGGCGTGGCGGTGCTTCGCTTGCTCGTCGGGAAATGGGCGGTACCGCTCTTAGTCAAACTGCGCAGCCCGGAACTCGTCGTCTTATTCGTCCTGGTGCTTTTCGGCGGCGCGTCGACGGTCGTTCACTTGGTCGGTCTGCCGGCGGCGATGGGCGCGTTCGGCGCAGGTCTCATCTTCAGCGACAACCGTCTTACCAAACAGATCGAAGCGCTGCTGCTGCCGTTCCGCGAATCGTTCGCCGCCATCTTCTTCGTCAGCCTGGGACTGTTGTTCGATCCCATGATTTTCTGGCGCGAAGGGACGCTGATGTTCGGCGCCCTGTTCCTATTGATCGCATGGAAGACCGCGGCGGCCGGCGTCGCCGTCAAATGCACCGGCCTGAGCTGGAAAGCATCACTTGGCGTCGGCCTCGGGCTGGCGCACATGGGTGAGTTTTCCTTCGTCTTAACGTTGGAAGCGATGTCGACCGGGCTTATTTCGCAGG
>JBOFFD010000444.1:0-4670 GCA_051648425.1 Planctomycetia bacterium | reverse complement strand
GGCGCCCAGTTCCTTCGTCAGCACCGCCGGCAGTTCCGACGCCGTGTACCGCGACGGCGGCTTGGGTTCGCGTTTGATTTCGCGAACGTCGGCCCGATCTAAGATCTGGTAGCCGCCGTCGCGCGTCTCGAAGAGGATCCGCTTTTGATCCTCGGCGGCGATTCGGCCCGACGCCTTCCGTGTCACACCCTTTTCCGTCACGGTCAACTGGTCGGCCGCCGTTTCAACGGCGGGCGACGTCGCCGCGAGAATGACGGTCGAAAGAATCATTCGTCGAGCGACGGTCGTGCGGAGCCTCGGCATAGCGGTGCGTCTCGTCGGTGCGTCGGTGCGTCGGTCGTCGGCGACGGCCCGCGGAGCGACCGTCAGCCGCGCGGGTGGAACTTCAAATGTATCTTTTTCAGCCGGGAAGCGTCGACTCGCGTGTAATGCTGCGTCGTGGCGATGCTGGCGTGGCCAAGCAGCTCTTGAATCACGCGAAGGTCGGCGCCTTCGGAGAGGAGATGGGTGGCGAACGAATGCCGCAGGGTGTGCGGGCTGACGCGGTCGGCGGCGCCGACGCGGCGGGCGTACTTCTTCACCAGTTTCCAGATTTCGACCCGCGTCAATGGCTTGCCGCCTCGGCTGACGAACAGCCGGCCGTCGTCGGCGCCGTCAACGGTCAGAGCCGGTCGCAGTTGCAGCATGTACGACTGCAAGCTGGCCCGCGCCCGCTCGCTGAAGGGCGTCAGCCGCTGCTTGTTGCCTTTACCCAGGCAGCGGCAGAAGCGGTCTTCCAGCGAGACGTCGGCCAAGAGCAGCCCCGCCACTTCCGAGGCGCGGGTGCCGGTGGCGTACATCATTTCCAGAATCGCCCGATCGCGCAGGTACAATCGGTCGTCGGGCGGTTGCGGGGCGGCTAAGAGGGCGGCGGTCTGGCGTTCGCTGAGGACGTGCGGAATGCGTTCCCAAAGGCTGGGCCGATTCAGCAGGTTCGCCGAGTTGGACGTGAGATAGCCGTCAAGCACAAGGAAACGGAAGAACATCTTCAGCGACGCGACGTGCCGAGCGACCGACGCCGGCGCCAAGTTCTCCCGGGAGAGGAATTCGAGGTAGTCGGCCAGTTCGCGGATGGTAAGGGCGCCGCAGTCGGCGCGGCCGGCCTGTTCGGTCCATTCCAGGAAGCGCCGTAGGTCGGCCGCATAGGCGCGCACGGTGTTGTCGGAAGACCCGCATTCGTGGCGCAGGTATTGTAGAAACGACGCTTGTGCGGCGGCGAACGTGCTCATGTCTCCTCCATCGGCCGGCGAAGCAGTTCGTTGCAGGAAACGGAGTCACGGATCGGTGCGACGCCGTCCATCACGGTGGGAAGAGGTCGACCATGCGTATTCGTCCGATCCGTTGGATGATTCTGTGGATAGCGGTATCGATGGCGGCGGCCGGCGGTCGGCTGGGCGCCGACGACGCCCTGAAGACAAACGCCGCTCCGTCGCCGGCGCCCGTCGAATCGGTGGTGGAAAAGGCCGTCGATCCGGCGACGGCGGCCGACCTACTACTGAAGCTCGACGGACCCACGAAGGAAGGCCGCGACGCCGCCGAGGCCGACCTAGAAAAACTTGGCGCCGGCGTGCTGCCGCTGCTGCCCTCGCCCGCCGCGGTTCGACTTTCCGCCGAGCAGCAACTACGGCTGCAACGGCTGCTGCCCAAACTCTGGAAAGCGCAACTGAAAAGCGCCGCGGCCGGACGGCCGATCGAATGGCCGGCGCCGCAAATGAAGCTGTCGAAGGCGCTGGCGTTTCTGCGTAAGACTTCGGGCAACAGCATCGACGACCTGCGCGGCCGGTTCAATCAAGCGGAAGACGATCCACTCATCGTGTTCACCGAAAAACCGCCGAAGTCGTTCTGGCAGGCTGTCGACGCCCTCTGTCGGCAGGGCAAGTTGAAGCCGTACTACTACGGCGAGGGTCGGACGCTGGGGCTAACGGCCGACGGGAAGGAGGCCGAGCCGATTGCCGGGACGGCGTCGGCCTCGTTGGACGCACCGATCGACTACGCCGGCGCCTTTCGTTTCGCGGTCCGCGAGCTGTCGCTGCGCCGGTCGTTCACCGACGGGCCGGCGGCGCCTTATGGACTGATCTCGGTGGAGGGGATGGTAGAACCGCGCTTGAAACCGCTGGCCTACGAGTTCCAACGGAAGGACGTGCGCATCGTCGACGACGCCGGCAAAGTGTTGGAACCGCTCGGGGCCGAGGAATGGGTCGCGACGGCCGACCCGATGCTTTACACGTTCGATTTCCAGTTGCGGTTCGCGGCGCCCGGTCGGGACCGCCGGCGGCTGACGTCGATCGCGGGGGTCGCGCGTGTCGTCCTACCGGCCCAGATTCAGAAGTTCACCTTCACCGATTGGGCCGGTTCCGAACCGCGCACGCTGACCACCGCCGACTTGAAAGTGGAACGGCGTAAGGCGGTGGTCGACGACGGCATCGTCACGGTTCCGGTGGTGGTGCATCGGCTGCTGGCGGTCCGGCCGACGGGCGACAGCTTCCAGCAAGCCG
This sequence comes from Planctomycetia bacterium, assembly GCA_051648425.1. Classification (GTDB taxonomy): domain Bacteria; phylum Planctomycetota; class Planctomycetia; order Kolteriales; family Kolteriaceae; genus JBOFFD01. The sequence goes on along the minus strand of JBOFFD010000444.1, from coordinate 2,136 downwards.
CCCTGCAACCCGAAGTGCGCCTGGAAAAGGAGGACGGCTCGCGCTTCGCGCAGAACGGCGGTTTCAACCCGTTCCTGGAAGAGGGAGAGTCGACGGGCGTCGAGTACGAGTTCGTCGACGTGCCCGGCGAGCCGGCCGAGTGGCGGCTCGTCGTCGAGGTTCCCACCGGGGTCGATTCGGTTGAAGTCCCCTTTTCGTTCCGCGACTTGGACTTGCCGTGACCGGCCGTCGCGTTTGAGTCTTTCGTTCGACCGCGAGGAATGCACGGCGCGAACTTGCGAGACGTTTGGGTTTCGCTGGCGGGGGACGTTGTCGCAACCCCCACGTCCGACATACCATAGAGGCGGATTGAAAGACCACGGCGGGCGGGCCGACGTGGCCGAACGGCGAACCGCCGTCGATGAGAAGATGATTTGAGCCCGCGTTAACCAACTTGCTGGGAGAAAATGCCGCGATGGAGGGTCAACAGCCGCAGGGAGGCGCGCCGGCGCCGCAGGTTCATTTCGACGACGCCGGTTTGGAGCCGATGTACATGAATTTCTGCCGGGTGACGGGAACCCCGGAAGAAATCATTCTCGACTTCGGCTTGAACATGGACCCCACCCCGCGAGCCAACAGCACGGTGAAACTGACGCAGCGGATGGTCTGCAACTTCTACACCGCCAAACGGTTGCTCATGGCGTTGCACGCCGCGGTTCAACGGCACGAGGGCGCGTTCGGCGTTCTGGAGACCGACGTGCAGAAGCGCGTGCGGCAACGGGTCGAAGGCTGACTTCGAGGACGACCGTTTCGACGGCGTCGCCGAGGGTTCTTTCGACGTGCGGCCGCTCGGCGACGGCGCGGCCGCCATTTTCCCCCGTCCGTCGCGAACCGCCCTGCGGGCGGAAGGAAGGACCGCGCGAATGCTCAGCGGCGTTGTCGACGGACGATTTCAGATCGAGCGCGACGTCGGCCGCGGTGCGACGGGAATGGTTTATCAAGCGACGGATCTTTCCAACGGCCGCACCGTGGCCATCAAAGTCCTTCATGCGTCGACCGCCGCCAACGAAGAGTTCGTCGCCCGCTTCGAGCGCGAATGCCGACTTCTCCGCGCCCTCGACCACGTCAACGCCGTCCGCGTCATCCATACCGGCATGGCGTCGGAACGACTGCCCTACGTTGCCATGGAGTTCGTCGCCGGCAACACCCTGGTCGAAATCGTCCACAAACACGGTCCGCAGACCGCCGAACGCGTCGGCTCGTTCCTGCGCGACATCGCGGCCGTGCTCGACGTCGCACATGAAAAAGACATCATCCACCGCGACCTGAAGCCCGGCAACATCATGTTGCACGTCGACGAAAACGGTCGCGAGGTCGTCAAGGTGCTCGACTTCGGCCTGGCGAAAATTCTGAACGCCGACCCCGAAAATGAAACCGTGGTCACGAAGGCCGGCATCGCCATGGGGACGCCGGAATATATGTCGCCCGAGCAGGCGATGGGCAAACCGCTCGACAAGCTATCCGACATTTACGCCCTCGGTGTTACGCTTTACACGATCTTGACCGGCGCGCTGCCGTTCGACGAAGAAAACGACATGCACACGATGCTGGCGCATGTCAAATCTCCCATACCGCCGTTTGCTGAAAAGAATCGGCGCAACAGAGTTCCGCTCGGCGTTGAAGCCGTCATTCGCAAGGCGATGGCGAAGAGTCCCGCGGATCGGCCGCAGACCGCCGGCGAGTTCTCGAAACTATACGACGCCGCCTTGGCGCGCCCGGACCACGTGCCGCCGGAAATGATGGAAACCGCCGTGGCCGCCCGAAAAGGCAGCCGGGCGACGCGCACGGTGTCGCCCGCTTCCAAGGCGAGCAAGGCGAACCCGCAAGCGGCGCCCCCGCAGGACGTCGACGTTCCCGTCATTGTTCTTTCCGTGATCGCGGTCGGTCTCGCCGTCGCCATCATTATCGGCCTGGTCCGCGGCTTCTGACTTCGTCGCGGCCCAAACCGTCGGCGTCGTTCCGACGGCGTCTTTTCGACCTCCACGTCCACACCCTTCGCAGTGACGGCGGCCTAACCCCATTGCAGATCGGCGACCTTGCGCGCCGCAGCGGTTTGGCCGGCCTGGCCTTCACCGACCACGACATTCTGCCCGACCC
>JBOFFD010000443.1:0-5671 GCA_051648425.1 Planctomycetia bacterium | reverse complement strand
GCAAACCGCGCGTCGCCGTCACGATGGGCGACCCGGCGGGCGTCGGACCGGAGGTCTGTCTGCATCTCCTGGCGAACTCGGCGATCGCGGCGGAGTGTACGCCGATCATTTTCGGCGACGCCGACATTCTAAGACGGGCGGCGGCCGTCGTCGGCCTGCCGTTCACGGCGGCGGTCGTCGAACCGGCGGCGTGGCCGACGGCGTACCAGACGCTGGACCGACCGACGGTGCGCCACCTGCCGACGGGCGACCCGGCGTTGGTCGTACCCGGCGTGGTCGGCGCGCATACTGGTGCGGCGGGGTTGGCGTACGTCAACGCGGCGATCGACGCCGCTTTGGCGGGCGAGGTCGCCGCCGTCGCCACCGCGCCGCTGAACAAGGAGGCGCTGCACGCCGCCGGCTTCCCCTACCCCGGCCACACCGAGCTTTTCGCCGCCCGCACCGGCGCCGTTCGGTCGTGCATGATGCAGTACTCCGAGGAAATCACCTGCACGTTCGTCACCACGCACGTCGGCTACCGCGACGTACCGGCGCTGCTGACGACCGAGCGGATCTTAGAGGTGATCCAATTGACGACGGCCGCGCTGCGCCGCTTGCGCGGCCGCCGGCCTAAGATCGTCGTACTGGGTCTTAATCCGCACGCCGGCGAACACGGTTTGTTCGGCGACCGCGAGGAAGAGCGGATCATCCAGCCGGCGGTCGACGCCGCCCGCGCCGCCGGCGGCGACGTGGAAGGACCGATCCCCCCGGACACCGCGTTCCTACCTTGGAAACGGCGGTCGACCGACGCCTTCGTCTGCCTGTACCACGATCAGGGCCACATTCCGGTGAAGGCGCTCGCGTTCGATGAAGCGGTGAACACGACGCTGGGGCTGCCGATCATCCGAACGAGCGTCGACCACGGCACGGCGCTCGACATCGCGTGGCAAGGCAAGGCGAACCCCGGCAGCCTGTACCACGCGGTGCGGTTGGCGGTTAAACTGGCGACGTGAGCCGTCTATGTTCCGTCGTTGGGACGGGAAAGTGAAATGTAGGGCGGAACTCTGGTCCGCCCGGGCGTAGCGTGGGGATGGAGGTCTTTTCCGTCCCATTGATCGGAACGGAGTTTTGGCCCGACGCTGCAATACGGGCGGACTAGGAGGTCCGCCCTACGTTTCGGGTTTCACGTCCCATCGCAAGTCGAGGACGCGCCGCTGAGGAAAGCGGCGGCTAACGAAGACACGTCGCCGAGGGCTGTCTTAGAACAGGACTCTTAGACGGCGGCGGTTTCCAACTTGTCCTTCTTGGCCGCGCCGACGAGTTCTTCCAGGATCGCCGATTCCAGGGCGTGGACTCGCGGCGATTTGGCCGACTTCTCGGTCTCCGAGGGGTGCGGCACGACCTTCCAGAACTGCGGCAGCACCTTGTCCCAGTTGTCGAGGATCCACTTGCCGCGGCCGCTCTTCGTCTTCGCTTCGTGCCGAGCCACCATCGCCCGCAGCAGTTCGTGGTCGATCGGGTGTACGAGCCGTTCGATGCCGACCATGCCGGGGTTGTAGCGGACGTTGAACTGATCCGCGAGGTCGAGGACGTAGGCGACGCCGCCGCTCATGCCGGCCCCGAAGTTGCGGCCGGTGTCGCCCAGGATGACCGCGACGCCGCCGGTCATGTATTCGCAGCCGTGGTCGCCGCAGCCTTCGACGACCAGTCGGCCGCCCGAATTGCGGACGGCCATGCGCTCGCCCGCCATGCCGGCCGCGTGCAGCGTGCCGCCGGTCGCCCCATACATGATCGTGTTGCCGACGATGACGTGCTGATGGCTGAGCCGGCGGAAGCCCGGCGGCGGCACGACGACGATTTCGCCGCCGTACATCCCCTTGCCGACGTAGTCTTGGGCTTCGCCGACGAGGGTCAGGTTCATTCCGCGATTGCAGAAGAGGCCGAAGCTCTGACCGGCGGTGCCGGTGAACGTCACCTGCACCGACCCGGGCGCCAGGCCGGTTTCCCCCGTCGCCTTGGCGATCGCCCCCGACAGCCGCGAACCGACCGAGCGGTCTTGGTTGGTGATGGCGTAGTCGAGCTTGACCTTGCCGCCGGCCAGCGCCGGGGCGGCGTCTTCCAGCAACCGGTCGCCGAGCGGCACGCCGGTGATCGGGCGGTCGTTGCGGTACTGGGTGCACCGGCGCGGCTTCTTGCCGGTGGGGTCGACGTCGGTGGTCATCCAGGAAAGGTCGAAGTTCGACGTCTTGGGCAGGGCGAGATCGACGCGCCGCTGCAAAAGATCGAAGCGGCCGACGACGTCGTCGAGCTTGGCGACGCCCATTTCGGCGAGAATCATCCGCACCTGCTCGGCGATGTAGAGCAGGAACGCGACGACGTGTTCCGGCGTGCCGGGGAATTTCTTGCGGAGGTCTTCGCGCTGGCTGGCGATGCCGACGGGACAGTTGTTGAGATGGCAACGGCGGGCCATGACGCAGCCGGTGGCGAGCAAGGCGGCGGTGCCGAAGCCGAACTCTTCGGCCCCCATAAGGGCGCCGAGGATGACGTCGCGGCCGGTGCGCATGCCGCCGTCGACCCGCAGTCGGACTCGGCCGCGCAGGTCGTTCAGCACCAGCACCTGTTGCGTCTCGGCGAGGCCGAGTTCCCAAGGCATGCCGGCGTTGCGGATCGACGACAACGGCGACGCCCCGGTGCCGCCGTCGTAGCCGGAGATTTGAATGTAGTCGGCGTAGCCCTTCGCCACGCCCGCCGCGATGGTGCCCACGCCCATCATCGACACCAGCTTGACGCCGACGCGGGCGTTCGGATTCACCCGCTTCAAGTCGTGGATGAGCTGGGCGAGGTCTTCGATGCTGTAGATGTCGTGGTGCGGCGGCGGCGAGATCAGCGTCACGCCGGGCACACTGCGGCGGACCTTGGCGATCTCTTCCGACACCTTCATGCCGGGGATTTGGCCGCCTTCGCCCGGCTTCGAGCCTTGGGCCATCTTGATCTCAAGCTCTTCGGCCGACATCAAGTATTCGGGCGTGACGCCGAATCGGCCCGACGCCACCTGCTTGATCTTGCTGTTGCCGTGGTCGCCCTTCTTCGGGTGCCAGGGGGAGTGGCCGACGTCCGGGCGATCGGTGGTGTAGACGTAAAACCGCTCGCGGTCTTCGCCGCCTTCGCCCGAGTTGCTCTTGCCGCCGATGCGATTGACCGCGACCGCGATGACTTCGTGCGTTTCCCGCGAAAGCGCGCCGAAGCTCATCGCCTGGGTGGTGAACCGGCGGGCGATGTTCTCGACCGGCTCGACTTCGGCCAGCGGAATCGGCTGCGCCGCCGTCTTCCAAGACAGCAGGTCGCGCAGGTTGCACGCCGGCCGGTCGTCGACCAGCTTCATGTAGTCGCGGAAGGCGGCCATCCCTTCGTCGCGGTCTTCGGCCCGCACCGCCTTGTGCAGCGCCTTGAACATGAGCGGGTTGGCGGCGTGGTATTCGCCGTAGGAAAGGTAACGGTAGATGCCCCGTTCCTTCAACTTCGGGTCTTCGCCGTAGGCTTCGGCGTGGAAGCGGAGCGCATCGACCGCGACGTCGTGGATGGTGACGCCGTCGATCGGGCAGGGCGTGCCGGGGAAGTAGTCTTCGATCGCCTTCCGGCTGACGCCGAGCGACTCGAACGTCTTAGCGCCGCGGTAGCTGCTGACCGTCGAAATGCCCATCTTCGACATGATCTTCAGGATGCCCTTGTCGATCGCCGCCTTGAAGTTGGCGACCGCCTTTTCCCGCGGGATGGCGGCCACGCCGTCGTGCGGGGCGTCGGCCAAGGCGACCACCGATTCCAGGGCCAAGTACGGACAGACCAGCGCGGCGCCATACCCGACGAGGCAGGCGAAGTGGTGGTCTTCGCGCGGCTCGCCCGATTCGACGACCAGCGACGTCTTCATGCGGGTGCCGGCGCGGATCAAGTGATGATGGACGGCCGACGTCGCCAAGAGCGCGGGGATCGGCGCCAGCGTTTCGCCGGCGTCGCGGTCGGACAGGACGAGGATCGTGCAGCCGGCGTCGACTGCGGCGGCGGCTTTCGCGCAGAGGTCGGCTACCGCCGCTTCCAACCCTTCGGGGCCGGCCGCCACCGGGAAGCAGGTCGACAGCGTCGCGCTCTTGAACATCGGGTCGGTCTGACCCTTCAGCCAGGCCAGTTCCGGTTCGGTCAGCACCGGCGACGAAAACTCGATCTGACGGGCGAACTGTTCTTCTTCCTCGAGCATGCAGCCGCGACCGCCCACCAGCATCGTCAGCGACATCACCAGCCGTTCGCGCAGCGGGTCGATGGGTGGGTTGGTGACCTGGGCGAACCGCTGCTTGAAGTAGCGGTAGAGGATCTGCGGCTTGGTCGACAGGGCGGAAAGCGGCGTGTCGTCGCCCATCGAGCCGACCGGTTCCTTTGCCTCGAAGGCCATCGGCTGTAAGACGCGGTCGAGGTCTTCCGCGCCGTAGCCGAACATCTTTTGGACGCGGACGAACTCCTCGGCCGTCAGCCGTTGCAACAACGACGGCGCGGCGTAACCGTTGGTCGAACCATTCGTCGAACCGTTGGCGTCGGACGGTTCGGTGTGGCCGTGGAATTCGACCGCGGCGGCGGCGAGGTTCTTCGGCGGCCGGACGATCTGCTGGTCGACCCACTGCCGATACGGCTTGCGGGTGGCGTATTCCTTCTTGATTTCATCGTCGTGCAACAGCCGCCCGGTGGCGGTGTCGACGGCCAGCATCTTGCCCGGCCCCAGCCGACCCTTTTCGAGGATTTTCTCCTGCGCGACCGGCAGCACGCCCGCTTCCGAGCCGGCGATGAGCCAGCCGTCGTCGCACACCCAGTAGCGGAACGGCCGCAGCCCGTTGCGGTCGAGAGCGGCGACCGCGAACCGGCCGTCGGTGAAGCAGAGGGCGGCGGGGCCGTCCCACGGATCCATCAGCGTGCCGTGGTACTCGAAGAAGGCGTAGACGTCGGGGTCGACGTCGACGCGGTTCTCGCACGCTTCGGGCGCCATCATCAGCATGGCGTGCAATGGGTCGCGGCCCGACAGGATGAGCAGTTCCAGCACGTTGTCGAAGGCGGCCGAGTCGCTGCCGCCCGCCTGTACCACCGGCAAGAGGTCGCCGATGTGTTCGCCCCACACCTTCGAGGTCAGGCCCGGTTCGCGGGCCTTCATCCGGTTGGTGTTCCCTTGCAGCGTGTTGATTTCGCCGTTGTGGGCCAAGTAGCGGAACGGCTGCGCCAAGAACCAAGTCGGGAAGGTGTTGGTGCTGTACCGCTGGTGGAAGACGGCGATGCTGGTTTCAAAGTCGGGGTCGGCCAAGTCGGGGAAGAACGTGGCCACCTGCGGCGCCACCATCAACCCCTTGTAGGACAGGGTGCGGTGGGAAAACGACGGGATGTAGAACGGGCCGGCCTTGGCGGCGGCGACGCGGTTTTCAATCCGCTTGCGCGCGAGGTACAGCGTCCGCTCGAAGCCGTCGGCGTCCAAAAAGGCGGGCTTGGCGACGAACACTTGGCGGACCGACGGACAGGTCGCCTTCGCCGAAGCGCCCAGCGCGGCGACGTCGACGGGCACGTCGCGCCAGGCGAGGATTTGAAGGCCGCCTTCCTTGCAGGCGTCTTCGACGATCGTTTCGCAGGATCGGCGGGCGTCGGCGGCCGACGGCAGAAAGATCAT
>JBOFFD010000442.1:0-3054 GCA_051648425.1 Planctomycetia bacterium | reverse complement strand
TCCGACGGCATGCCGTAGATCCGCATCGACGTGTTCCCTTCGTAACCGCCTTCGTGCAGCACCCGCCGGGAAGGAATGTACGCCATCACGTCGTTCGCGTACGCGGTCGTCCAGGCGTTCGGATCGATTTCATTCTTGATGCGCAGGCTGTAGTCGACGACCACCTCGCCCCCCAGCGCCACCCACGGCGGTTCGTCGCCCAACCGCCAGACCTGCACCGGAAAGGGGTACGTCCGGAACGGCTCTTTCCCGGCGCTTCGTTCCGCGAGCTGCCGTCTCGCCCAGGCGCCGACGTACGACTTGTCCGGCGCCAGCGCCGTCAGTTCCGTCACCGATGGCGGCGCGGCGAGCGCCAATTCGACCATCTCGTCCGCCGTCCGCAGCTTCGGCGCCACGTTCTTCGCGGGCGACCAGAGCACGTCGTCGACCGCGTCGGCCAACATTCGGCCGTAATTCTTCGCCAGGTCGACGCTGCGCCGCGGCAGCGGGTTTTGGTCGGCGCCGCAGCCCATGTGAAAGAGCGCGACCGCCCCCGGATGCCGCTGTTCCAGTTCAAGCTGCGCGAAGCCGGCGTAGTCGCCGCACCATTGCTGATAGGCCAACACGGTATTATGGCAGGCGTAGCCGAAAAGCACGGCCCGCAGCGCGCCGTCGTCGGCGCCACCGGCGGCCCGCACCGCCAGCACCGGCACCGAATGGTCAATGGGGCCGTCGAGTCGGCCGCGCGTCCGCAGCGCGGGCACTTCCGCTTCCGGATTCTCGCGCCGGTTGACCGCGAACCGGCAGGTGCTGGAACCGATCGACACCCGCGCCGGCTTCCGGTCGGCCAGCGCCGCCCCCGCCAATTCGACGATCTTCCGTTCCAGCGTCGCCGAGTACTCTTCAATCGCCGCCCGTTGCGCCGCGTCGAGCGGGTAGACGTCGAAGAGCGTCCCCCGCAACACCGGCCCGCAATGTGTGTGCGAACTCGTCAGCCGCACCCGCGAACGGTCCAGGCCGTACTTCGCCGCGATCTCCTTCACGGCGTACTCGTACATGGTTTGCGGGAAGCCTAAGAGGTCGCTGCTGACGAAAAGCACCGTGCCGCCGTCGGCCGCCTCCAGCGCCACCGCCTTCAGGTACAGTTCGTGTTCCTTGCCCTCGGCCGGCGCCGTCCGCCCGCCGTAGCCCGCCATCCACAGCGGCTTTTCCGGCGTAATCACCGCCGTCGCCACCCCCGCCTTCCAACCGGTCTCCGCCGGCGCCTTGGAAGGCGCTTCCGGCGGCGCGGCGAACACCGGCGTCGACAACGCCCCGACCAGTACGAACCATCGTCGGCAAGCGCGGATCATGGCGGGATTTCTCCAAGGTTGGCGGGGAAGGGGGGAGAAGGGGGACCGATCGAGGGCGTCCGGTCCAAGGCGTTGGGACGGGACGGCGAAATGTAGGGTGGACGTCCCCGTCCGCCGCGGTGGGGCGAGGGGACGGAGCTCCATGTCAGATCCGTCGGCGAAGTAAGACGATCGGTTCAGACTCGGAGTACGGGCGGACCAAGAGGTCCGCCCTGCGTTTGGGTTCTCATCGCGACTAAGACGGAACCGTCTTAGTGCATCAGCTTCTTATACCGCACGCGGTGCGGCTGGTCGGCGTCGATCCCCAGCCGTTCCTTCCGTTGCTCTTCGTACGTCTGATAGTTCCCTTCGCACCAATGCACGTAGCTGTCGCCCTCGAACGACAAAATGTGCGTGGCGATGCGGTCGAGGAACCAACGGTCGTGGCTGATGATGATGGCGCAGCCGGGGAAATTGAGCAGCCCTTCCTCCAACGAGCGCAGCGTGTCGACGTCCAGGTCGTTCGACGGTTCGTCCAACAGCAGCACGTTGATGCCTTGGCGCAGCAGTTTCGCCAACTGCACCCGGTTGCGTTCGCCGCCGGAAAGCTGGCCGACCAGCTTCTGCTGATCCGGTCCGCGGAAGTTGAACTGCGCCACATAAGCGCGGGTGTTGATCCGGCGGTGGCCGGGAAACTCGAAGAACTCCTGGTCGTTGGAAATTTCCTGCCAGACGTTGTTCGTGCCGACGAGCGTGTCGCGGTTCTGTTCCGTATAACCCAGCTTCACCGTCTCGCCGATGCGCAGCGCGCCGTCGTCGGGCTTCTCTTCGCCGACCAGAATGCGGAAGAGCGTCGACTTGCCGGCGCCGTTGGCCCCGACGACCCCGACGATGGCGCCGGCCGGTACGCGGAAGCTCAGGTTCTCGAACAGCAGGCGGTCGCCGTACGATTTCGTCAGGCCGGCCGCCTCGATCACCAAATCGCCCAGCGGGGGGCCGGGCGGAATCTGCAGCTCGAAATCGTCTTCGTGGTCCTCGGCGGCCTCGGCGGCCAGCCGGTCGTAGGCGTCGATGCGCGCCTTGCTCTTCTTCACCCGCGCCCGGGCCGACATCCGCACCCATTCCAGTTCGCGCTTCAGCGTCTTCTGCCGAACGCTTTCCTTCTTCTCCTCGAGCGCCAATCGGGCCGACTTCTGTTCCAGCCAGCTCGCGTAGTTCCCCTTGAACGGATACCCCTTGCCGCGGTCGAGTTCCAAAATCCACTCGGCGACGTTGTCGAGGAAGTAGCGGTCGTGGGTGACGGCGATGACCGTGCCGGTGTAGGCCGCCAGGTGCTGTTCCAGCCAACCCACCGAATCGGCGTCGAGGTGGTTGGTCGGTTCGTCTAAGAGAAGCATGTCGGGACGTTCGAGCAGAATCTTACACAGCGCCACCCGCCGTCGCTCGCCGCCGGACAGCTTCGTCACGTCGGCGTCGGGCGGCGGCAGCCGCATGGCGTCCATCGCGATTTCCAGCTTGCGGTCGAGGTTGTAGCCGTCGACCCGTTCGATCTTCTCCTGCACCGCCGCCTGCTCGGCGATCAGCTTGTCGAAGTCGGCGTCCGGCTCGCCGAAGGCGGCGTTGATCGCTTCGTACCGTTCCAGCAGCTTCTTAATCCCGGCGACGCTGTCCAGCACGTTGCCGTACACGTCCTTGGTCGGATCGAGCCGGGGTTCCTGCGAGAGGTAGCCGCGGGTGTAGCCCT
>JBOFFD010000441.1:0-1687 GCA_051648425.1 Planctomycetia bacterium | reverse complement strand
CAAGCCCGGCTGCAGGCGGTGCGCGAAGCGCGGCAGAACCAAGTCGCCGCCGGCGCCAAGCTGGTGCAGTTGTTGCGACTGGAACCGGGCACCCGACTGGTGGCCGCCGATCCCGTGCCGCTGCCGGTGTCGTTGGTCGACGAAACGCTGCCGACGCGGTTCTACCTCGACCACGCGCTGCGACAGGGTCCGGGTATGAACGAGGTGCTGTTGATTCTGGCCTCTCTGGAAGAACAGACGGAGAAGCTCAAGACGGCGGCGCTGCTGCCCAACATGTCGGTCGACCTGGGCCAGGGAACGTTCGGCGGCGGCACCGGCGGCCGCAACACCGACTACAACGGCCGAACCGACCTGGAATTGAACGTCTATTGGGACGTGACCGACCTCCTTGGCGCCCGCGCCCAGAAGTCGTTGCTCTCGTCGAAAAAACGGCAGGTGATGCTGCAACGAGAGCAGATCGCCGGCCGACTGGCGACCGGGGTCGTCGTGGCGCACACCAACGCCCGCGAAGCCAAGGCCCGCTTGAAGCTGGCCGAGGAGGAAATCGCCGACGCGATCGAATCGTACAACCTGAGCCGGCAACGGCTGCTCAACGCCGAAACGCTGTCGATCGAAGTAATGCAGGCCATCGGCTCGTTGGGGACGGCCCGCGGCAACTACTTGTCGGCGGTGCGCGACTTCAACCGGGCGCAGATCCAACTGCGCTACCTCATCGGCTTCGGACTCACCGAAGGTTGCGCGTCCGTCGAAGAGATCGTCGCCGCTTCGCGGGCGAACGCCGCGACGGCGGAAATCGTCGTCGACGCCGACGCAACGCCCGCCGAGAACCTCGCCGCGCCGACCGTCGTACCGGCGACGGGCGCTCTTCCCGACCAGAAGGACGCGGCCGTCGAGCAGACCGGCGCGGTGCTGCCGGCCGACAGCGACGCCGCTTCGGTGGCGGTCGACGGAGCTGTTTCGGCAACCGAGATCGTCCAAGCGGCTGCCGTCGAAATCCACGCGCCGACCGCAGCCTGTCGGCCTAAACATCATGCGCCGCTTCCCTGCTATATGCAGAATCTGGGACGAAGCGCCGCCTGCGCCGGCGGGACGACCCCGCCGCGGCCGTTGCCGGTCGGCGCCAGCGCGCTGGGCGAAACTGCCGTGACCATCGGCGAGCAGACCGGCGAGACGATCGACCACTCCACCACCCCCGCCTACGACTACCGCCGACTGGAGCAGGACGGCCTACCGCCGTCCATGAAGCCCGCCGCGCCGGCGGTCAAGCCGACCGCGCCGCCGATCCCCGCGCCGAAGGTCGAACCGACTTCGTCGCTGCCCACGCCCGCCATTTTGAAGTGGGCGTTCCGCGGCGCGACCCCGCCCGCCGCGAAGCCCGTCGCCGCGAAGCCGAAGGTGCATGTCGCTGCGAAGCCGCCCGCGCCGCCGCAACCGGTGGCGACGGTGGAACACCGCGAAGCAACCCAGGTACACGCGGCGCCGGCCCCCGCCGCTCCCACCAAAGCCCCCGCGCGTCGTCGCGGCCTCTTCCAACGCTGACGCCGATCGGCGGGCTTACCGTGGAATAGGTTGACAATTGCGCCGCGGCGTCGCGTTGGGGTCGGGACGGCTGACGTAGGGCGTGGCCGCTGGCCCGCCCCGGAGGGGCGCTGGGTCGAACCTCCGCGAATCAGTGCAAGGAATCGCC
>JBOFFD010000440.1:0-8958 GCA_051648425.1 Planctomycetia bacterium | reverse complement strand
TCCCAAAGGCGACCGTCGCCCGACTCAGCTTGTACCTTCGGCAACTGGAAGTTCTGGAACGGCGCGACGAAACCACGGTCTCCAGCCAGCGACTGGGGTCGGCGGTGAACGTCACCGACGCCCAGGTGCGGAAGGACTTGGCCTTCTTCGGCCAGTTCGGCTACCCCGGCATCGGCTACAAGGTCGTCGAACTGCGGGAATCGCTGCGGGAGGTGCTAGGCACGAACCGAACCTGGCGACTGGCGCTAGTGGGAATCGGCAACCTAGGCCGCGCGCTGCTGGGCTACAGCGGTTTCGCCGGGCGCGGCTTCGAGATCGTCGCCCTGTTCGACCGCGACCCGAGCGTCGTCGGCCAAATGATCTACGGCTTGACGGTTTACGACATGGCCGACGTGCAGACGGTGGCGCCGCGTCTCGGCGTGCAAATGGCGGTACTGGCCGTGCCGGGGCCGTCGGCCGAATCGGTGGCGCACCAGCTCTCCTGCGCCGGCATCGAAGGGATCTTGAATTTCGCTCCGATTCCCCTTACACTCCCCTCGAAGGTTAGCGTCGTTTCGGTTGATTTGGGGTTGCAGTTGGAGCAACTCGCCTTCCAAATCCGCCAACGGCCGACGCCGAACGACGACCTTCCCTGAGTCCTTCTCTCTGCCCCGTGGTGTAACGGTAACACAGCGGATTTTGGTTCCGCTTTCCCAGGTTCGAATCCTGGCGGGGCAATTCCTCCTCTTCAGCCTCCATTGCCTGCCGGCACAATCTTCCAATCCACACCCGTGGACCGCCCCCGGCAATCATTCCTCCCAGTCAGTGGATCAATCCATGAAATCACATCTCTTCCTTGTTCCATCTCTCTGCGGACTGTTCATTGGAACCTCGACCGCGCAGGAGCCGCTGCGTCTCTCCCTCGCGACGGACGACTTCGACGCTACGGCTTTCGTTCCTCGCGGGCGGCGGAAGAGGATCGAAACGCGCTACCGAACGCCTGGTTGATCAAGTTGATGAAGGAAAGATGGACGCGCTTTGGACCAAAGAGCAGGATGAAGTATCGGAGGAACTCCGCGATCAAGCCGCTGTCCTTACATCGCGCAAATCGAAGCTACTTTCGGAATCCCTTCTCGGTGCCGGAGCCTTTGCCGTCGTTCTTGAGGGAGCCCGGCTTCCAATCGCGAGCGATGTCGAGGTCGGCGGCCGCCTTCTTCGTCATCGCGGTCAGATCCACGTACCCCACTCGATTGTAAAGCGCGGGGACGTAGTGGGCGTCGCGAACGGCCGCATAACTCTTCCAGTGCGTCAGTGCATCGCTAAGGTGACGCAGCGCGGCGTCTTTTTCATACTCGTCGCCCTCGGCGTCATGAAGAGCCAGCGCGCAAGCGCCGCGAATCTTAGAGGCGTAGTATCGGCCCAGCCAGGCCAGCGCTTCGCAGTCATGAATCGTTTTCTGGAGTTCGGAGTCATCCGAGGCGACGTTGCGCAGCGCGTCGAGCGAGGCGAAAGTTTGCGACGCCGCGCCGTCCAGCGCGTCGGCGATTTCCAGGGGCGTGGTCTGCTCCATCGGCAGTCGCGCGGCGACGCGCTTGCGCCAGTCGCGGATGTTCAGCACTTTCGCGCCCGGCATGGAATTTCCTTCCATGAAGTGACGCACGGTGTGAAAGCCTTGGCTCTTGCTTCTGCGATGGCCGCAGCACGCCTCGGGAAACCATTTGAGGTCGATGTCGCCCCAAAACAACCGCGTCGTCAGCGGCATGACCTGCGAGGCGCCGTGAAGAGCGCGGAACAGATGCGGCGGCGAAGCCTTGGGATGCCGTGAAGCCAGGATTCGCTCGAAGTGTGAATCCGGCAGGGAAGGATCGTAGGCAAGTCGTCCCCAAAGCATGAACGAGTACCACTGCTTTTCCATCACCAAAGGGCGCGGGCCGGGGCTGGGGTTGCGCTCAAGGAAGTCTCGTCCCCAAGTGTAGCCGTCCGGCCCCATGTAAAAACCGGCCACCTTGTCCGCCGACGGCATGTTCACAATGTAGTCGCGCGCGTAAGCAGGATCGCCGAAACGGAAGGTGTAAATGTCGTCGTTGCGGACCGTCAGCCATGTCTTTCGGCCGGGCGCGAGGTTTTCCAACAGCGGTTCGATGAACGGCGGCTTCGTGATCGAATACATATGCGCCACCGAGTACTTGAAGCTGAACTCGAATGAACTCGGATACTGTTTGAAAGCATCCAGGATGTCGCTCTGCGCGGTCCAATGATAGCGGTGGATCATGCGGAAGTCGCGCTTCGGTTCGTCCTTCAAGGCGTCGCGCACGCCTTCGCCGTAAGTCTCCCACAGCCAAGATTCCTTGGTCTTGGAATCCATCTTCTCCGGCATTCCCTCGCCCGCCGTGATTCCCATGCCGGCGAGCAGCGGGTAAGTCCGCACCATTTCCCTTACGCTGGCGCGAAAGTACTTCTTCGTGGTTTCGTTGTTCAGATCGTTGGTGACGCCGTGCTTGCCGTCGGCTCCGAAAGTAAAGACGTTCCAGGTGAAGAAATAGACCCGAACGCCTCGGTCGGCCGCCTGTCGCATGACCCAGCGCCAGAACTCGATTTTCTCGTCGATGGTCATGCGCTTCACGACCTCGTGGTCGGCCAGCATGGCGGGGCGGACCATGTCATTGCCGGCGAAACTGAACGAATCGTCGAGCTTCGCGCGGGTGCGCCAGACGTCGTCCAACGCTACGTCGGGAAACTCGGGCAGTTTCACCAGCGAGGGGAAGGGATGCAGACTCCACAGTGAAAGAACGTTGTAACGGTGGCGCGCCATTGAATCGAAAAACGCGGTCCAGAATTCACGGTCCCACATCTCAGGGATGTTCGCCTGCGCGGCGTCGGCGCAGTCCGAATAGCTGGGCGTCCTCAGATCGAGTGGAATGTTGAATTTGATCCCGCGCTGGGCGATGTGCGGTGTATGCCGGGAATCGTCCATGCTGTCGAGCGTTCCCAAGCGAATCGCTTCCGCGACGTCAAGCCCGCCATACATGGCGCCCGCCGCATCCGCTCCGCGCACCGTGATGGAGCGGCGGCCATTTTCTTTCTTAACACGGATGCTGTAGCTCTGGGCGCGATCGTCCTCCGACTTTTCAACCATAAGCGCGATGCGAGTCGTATTCGCGCCTCGGCCCACGGCCAATCCTTTCACCGCGGCCTCTCGGCGAATCTCTTCCGCCGCAAACGCCCCCGGCCCGCCCGTTTCCGGATCGTTCACCAGTTCGTAGCCGGCGGCCGTCGCGCGAACCGGCGGTGCGACGATCATGGCGAGAAGAATCGCGAGTGTGAGTTTCAAGGAAATGCCTTCCGTGTTCATTTGATTCGATGTCACAGTGACTTGACGCCGCGCCGCGATCAACAGACACCGCGAAGAGACGCCGAACGCTTCATACGGGTTCGACGCCCGATTCATCGATTGGAAACGGCGTATGGCGCGAAGATCAATCCATCGACGAATTCGTTGGTCTTGAAGAACTTCGCGTCGCTCACCGGCTTCCCTCGTACGGCAAAGTTCCCGAAGTCAAGACCGCGGATGCAAGCGTCCGATCGGTCCCAAAGGATTTGCGGTTCGCCGAATACGCTTCGCGCGGTGATGGAGACGTTTTGAAGGAAAATGCCGGAAAGGTCTCCGGCGGCTCCCTTCCGACTTTGTTTTGTATAGGGCTTCGACGCTGAAGAACAGATGAAGAACTGCTGCGGCGTCGGCCGTGAATCTTCGAGGTTCACGTTGCGGAAGTTCACCCCGACCCCGGCGTCTCCTCCGCCTTCGCCCCTTGCGTTGAAGACCCGGCCGCCGGTCCAGTGGCGCCATTTCGCCCGCGAATTGATTGCGTCGCAGCCGTCCACCACCATCTTACGGCCGGTGAGTTTCCAGAGGCTGCTCAGAACGAAGGATGAAGCGTTGGCGTCGTTCCAAAATCCGGTTCTGCGGACGCCCTGGCCTTTCACATAGAGCGAATCGTCCTTGGTGCGGAGGAAGTAATCCTCGATCAACGTGTTGCCGAATGACGTCCGCAATTTATAAGCCTTCCACGAGGACGTCCTTGACGCCGACCACTTCAAACGAACGGTAGCGGCCGTGTTCGTCATGTGACACGGCCGGTTCGACGTACATGGCACGCTGGGGTCCTCGCGGCCGTCGAGTAGCGTCCGTCAAACGGTCGCCCGTGTCGTATCGACAGAGGCAAGGCCGCGAGCACTACCGGACGAGTTGCGGAACTCGTACACTAGGTCTGACGCGCATGATGGAAGAGGCGGCATGGCCGACTTCGCTCACACTCCGGACCGATACCTGGCGTCCACTCACACCTGCGCCAACAAGAGACTCGACATGAACCACTCTTTCTCGTTCAAAAACTTCCTACTCGCTTCTCTCCTCTGCGTGGCAGCGGGTGAATCTCGTGTCGTCGCTCAGACGCCCGGCTTCCGCTACACACTACCTCGCGCCGGTAGAGTCTCGCTCGCCATTTATGATGGTCAGGGGCGACAGGTGCGGACGCTGCTGGCCGGGGAAGCGCAATCGGCGGGTGAACATTCGCTGGGATGGGATGGACTGGACCGATTGGGCCGCGCGATGCCGGGCGGCTCGTATGAGTGGCGGCTGCTGCTGAACGAGGGGCTGGAGGCGGACTACCTCGCGGTCGTCGGGCAGAGTCCCATCAATGCGGCGGAGCCTTGGGTGTGGACGGTGGGAAGTCATCAGGGGCCCTCGTCGGTCGTCGTTGGCGCGGACGGGGCGGTTTATCATGGCAGCCGAAATTCCGAGGGGCCGCCCGTGTTGATGAAGCTCGGCTCGGAAAACGGCCCGGTGCTGTGGACGCGCGGCTGGCAGTCGAAGGGGCCGGTGGACATGCTGGAACTGGGCGCGCATCTCTACGTGCTCGGCTGGAACTGCGAACTCCAGCGCGTGGATGCGACGACGGGACGAGACGACGGCAAGCCGGTCGATTTACTGTGGCCCGGCGACAAGCGAACCGGCTGCGACGACCCGGTGAGCAGTTACGGCGTCAAGCTCGGCGTGGATGGGGAGAGTCTGGTGGTCGCGTATCGTGAGCACGGAGTGCTGCGGTGGATCGCGCCGACGACGGGCGCGGTTTTGCGCGAGGTCGCCGTGCCGCGGCCGAAGTCGGTCGTGGCGGGAGAAAAGGGAACGGTCTTCGTGCTGAGCGGCAATGCATTGTCGGCGGTGGCGGCCGATGGCGCGATTTCAACAATCATCGGCGAAGGTGTGCTGACGGCTCCAGTGACGTTCGACTTCGACCGCGCGAGCCGGGAGTTTTTCATCGTGGAAGGCGGGGCGGACCAGCGCGTGCGGCGGTTTGCTTTCGATGGCAAATCGCTGCGCGATTTCGGTCGGCCCGGTGGTCGCGTGGACGGCCGGTATGTGGCGGCGGATTTCCGCGATGTGTCGCACTTGCGTTGCGATGGCGCGGGGGGCTTTTACGCGGTGGAGAGCGACCATCTGCGTCGTATCGTGCATGTGAACGCGAAAGGCGCGGTGGTGAAGGAGTGGCTCGGTGGTTCGCCGTTCTTTTCCGTAGCGAGTGTGGATGCAGCGACGCCGGCCGAGATTTGGTATCAGGCGAGTTACACGACGATGGCGGTGGCGGCGCTCGATTTGGAGAGCGGGACCGTCCGCGTTACGCACACTTACTCGATGCCCGAGAAAGGCTTCGCCGACGGTCTGTTCCCGGCCATCGGCGATTTTCCCGTCTGGCGGGCGCGGCGGCATGCGGGGGGCACGTATCTCATTCACGAAAGCCCAGCGGCGCTGCTGCGGGTGGATGCGGCGGGCGGCAAATTGGTCCCGGTGGCGTTGGCTTCGCACAAACGGTGGGATGCGGCGCAGTTTCAGAACGCAGCCATCAATGCGGCGATGGAAAAGGCCGGACTGACTTACGACGACGTGGGGAGCGATGCGTTCACATGGTCGGACGCGAACGGCAACGGCGAGTTCGACGCGGAGGAGTTTCGTTTTCACGTTTCGGCCCCGCTGATGCATGGGCGCTACTGCGCGTTCGATGAGCAGTTGAATGTCTATGTCGGTTTTTCCGGCGCTCAGAACTATGTATACACGGGCAAACGCTGGCTGCTGTTTGATTTCAAAGACTCCGTCTATGCGAAGCTTCCGAACGTGGCGGCGGTCGGCGCCGCGACGCCGGTGTGGGACTGGAGCAAGCTGGAACTTTCCCGCGCGAAGCTGCCCGACGATTTGCGCGGAACCGAAGTCGGAGCGGTCGCCGCCCGTTGCGATGCTCACGGCGGGGTGACGCTCGCGGTGCGAGGAGAAATCGGCGCGCTCACGGACCGCCACGGACTCGTCTGGCCGGAAGATACGATTGGCAAGGCCTGTCTGCTGCGGGCGTTGCCGGACGGCACGGCGTGGACGGTCTCCAAGCAAAAATCTCCCGGAATGACCGCGGCTGCGGTGATGTCGCATCCGGGATATTTTCCGGGCGTCGCGCACGGCTGCATCATCGCCAGCAACCGCAACCACTACGGCGCGACGGCTTGGACGGAAGACGGGTTGTACGCCGGATTTTTCCTCGACCGCCACGCGAATGACTTGCCCGACTGGGCCTACGAACCTGCTGGGCGCGGTCTTAGCGGGCTGTTCGCAGGCGACGATTGGGAGTGCGCGGGTTCGCTGGCCGAACTGGCCGACGGCTCGGTACTGTGGATTCCCCGCTCATCGGGACGCGCCGCCGTGTTTCGTGTGCGCGGCTGGGATCAGTGGTTTCGCGCCTCGGGAAAAATTGCGATCACGCAAGCGCCGCCCGCGGCAGTGTTGGACGGAGTAGGGCTTGCCGCGACTTACTTTCGCGGCCAGGAATTCGAAGGGCCGCCCGTCGTCGACCGGGTGGATGCGCGGCTTTGGTTCACCAGCGGCGCGGGGGATAAGCGCGTCGCAACCTGGGCCGCCGGTCCGTGCGAAGGCATCACCGCCGCCGAGCCGTTCAGCGTCCGCTGGACCGGTCATGTCGTCGCGCCTCTCAGCGAAGTTTTTTGGTTCCGCGTTTACAACCAAACCGCCGACGCCTCATTCATCCAAGCGCAGTGGTGGAAGGCAGGCGCCGGCTCTACGCGAGTCTGGCTCAACGACGTACTCATCATCGACGATGCACGCTTTGAATCCGCGCCCGTCCGTCTCATTGCCGGACGAAGCTACAATCTGAAAATCGAATACGCCTCGCCGGGACTTGCAAAGCCGGAGTTCGCGTTTTCGTGGTGCAGCAACACCAAAGAATGGAACCGCGTCCCCACCGTGAACCTTCACGCCGGCGCCGTCCCCGACGGGCCAGCCGTCCACGTCGCAGCGGAAAAAACGGCAGCCCGTTTCACCCTCGGCGCTCCGCAGCAAATGCCGCTCACCGTGCGATTTCGCCATACCGGTACCGATGCCGCAACGTCCACCGGACAAGTCACCATCCCTGCCGCCACGCTTACCGCCAGCGTCGCGGTCGCCGTCGAAAATGGCCCTCGCGAAATCGCGTTGGAGCCTTCGGCCGACTACCGGGGCGATGGCACCGCCGGAGCTGTCGTCGTCGGCAGCGTCCCATCCGTGACCGATGGCCTTGCCGTCGCCTATCTGCTTGACGAAGCTCAAGGCCGCACCGTCCACGACAGCGTCGGCGGTGCGCACGCATCGTTCGAGGTTTTCATGAATCCGCCCAAGCCCCGTTGGCAGGCGACCGGCGGAGTCCGCGGCGGCGCGATGTCATTTTTCGAGCCTGGCACCAGCATAGGTCTCCCCGGCGCGAAAATCGCCGGCGACTTCAGCATGACCTGTTGGCTTCGGACCAAACAAGCCACACAACCGGTAATGCAAGGCGCCTTCGACTTGCGGCTCGCTGAAGGACGCCCGAGCGTCGACTTCAGTGGATGGTCGATGGCCGCGTCCGACGGCCCGCGACTCGACGACGATCAGTGGCACCACCTTGCCTTCTGCTGGGATCAATCCGGTGGCAAGAGAGCGATGCATCTCTACATCGATGGTCGTCATGCGGCGACGGGCAATGGCCCCGCCCAAGGCGGCGCCGACCGTCTCTTACTCGGAGTCAGCAACCACCTGCAAGGCCAATCGTTCATTGGTTCCTTCGACGAGATCCGAATCTACAAGCGTCCCCTGTCCGCACAAGAAATCTTCGCAGTCGCCCAACGAATCACGCGATGATGCGCCACGACGAGAAATCAAAGCGACCTGGGCCAAGTCATGACCACGCTGCGTCTCGCCGCCATACCCTGCTGCCCGCGCCAATGGCGGCGTTGAGGGCTGGTGAAAATGGTCCATGGTCGGCGCTGAACCGCGATCGAAGAAGTGTTTACCAAACTCGGGATAACTGCCGCATCTTCGAACCTTGGACACCGGCACGTGACGCGTTCGCCACGGCGTTTTTTGGGCAGCGGGAACCGCACCTCAACGAACTTTGGGCGATGAGCGAGAACGCGGCGTAAACCGTTCTACGTCAACACGTAAGAACCTGTTCGAGGTGAACCGACGAACCGGACGAGGCCAAGCTCTTTTAGATCGGCGAGATCGCGTTTGGCGGTGCGGGTTGAGCACTTGAATTGCGTAACCAGCATGCTGACGCGGACTTCCTGCCCTTTGCGGATTAGAGACATTGCCCAAGCCTGGCGGTCGTTCAGATCGGTGACATTGGTGACATTTTCGGTCCGATCGGTGACATGATTGGTGACATCCACCCCGCGAACGGTGACATCATTGGTGACATTTTCGGGTTCAGATGTCACCAATGCGGCCCGGCGAGCACCGGTGACGATCGAAACTGACTCACTGATCCGGTAGCCCACGGCCAGCGCGCATAAATAGGCTGTCTGGGGTGACTTGCGCGACGCCGCTCCAGGCAGTATACTGGCCGGCGGACGGATCGTCTTCGGGACCGGCCGACCTGGCGGTCGGTCGGCCGCGGTGGCCGCGCCGCG
>JBOFFD010000439.1:0-3957 GCA_051648425.1 Planctomycetia bacterium | reverse complement strand
GCCCTTCTTCCAACCCATTTGCTTGGCGACCATTTTCCCGGTGACGGCCGACTGTCGCTGGTACGGGTCGCCGCGCAGCACGTACTTGATGGGAATGCCGTGAAAGCTGACGATGAAACGCTCGATCCGCAACCCCTCGGCCGTCGCCCCCGCAATTCCGCGATGGATGCTCTGCACCACGGCGTCGACGTACAGTGGGTCGTCGTGGTACTCGGAAATCACCCGCATGGAAGGCAGCACCCGCCGGCCGCGGTAGGCGGCGAACAGCGCGTCGACGGCGCTGGCGGTGGTAGTGGCCGAGTACTGTGGAAACATGGGGACGGCGATGAGCCGCCGGCAGTCGGTTTCGGTCAGCCGTTGCACCAGGCTGTCGATGGAAGGCTTGCCGTAGCGCATGGCGAAGTGGACGCGGAAGTCGCCGCCCAGGGCTTCACCCAGACGGGCGGTCTGACGCTTCGTGATATCCAGCAGCGGCGAGCCGGTTTCGTCGTTCCACACGCGCTTGTATTTGGCGGCCGATTTCGGCGAGCGGAACGGCACGATGAGGCCGTTGACCAACAGCCACCGCACGATCGCCGGCGCCTCGATGACGCGGGGGTCGCTGAGGAACTGCCGCAGGTAGGGGCGCAGGGCGCGGGCGGTGGGGGCGTCGGGGGTTCCGAGTTGCAACAACACGACGTCGATCGGCGTCACGGCGGCTCCGGGTGGATAAATCGACGGCCTTCCAGCAGGTCCAAGGCTGGGTCGCCGATCAAATCGGTCGACGACGATAATTGTAGGAGCCGGCCGCCAATCGGCCCTCGAACCTCCGCCGACGCAGCGGCGTTCGCGCACACCTCTGAAAATCCTGGTCGCTTCAATTGTGGTGCGGGCGTCCCGCCTGCCTCCGTTTGAGGTACGGGCGTCCCGCCTGCCTGAACCCGCAAGCCGAGGGTGCAGCGACATTTCGCGAAGGTGGGACGCCAACACCACAAGCTGCACAGGTCGCTCGGTCGCTCGCGGCTACTTCGGTTCGGCTTGACGCCGTCGGCGGGCAGACGTATCGGTCGACGCCGACCGTTTCCCTCGTCACCCGTGCGTCCGCTTTTCCGCCAAGGAACGATCATGACCGCCAACCCAAGCCGCCCGCTTCTTCAACAAGGCTTGTTCACCGCCGCTTTTTCAGCGGCCGTCGCCGTCGTCGCGTTCAGCCAGCCGGCGTACGCAATCGGCCGGCCCGGCGACGCGACGTTGGTCCGGTCGGCCTCCGAAGTCGTCGCGCAGATGCAGGCCATTCCCGAACGCTGCATTCCCCCCGCCCTCTTGGCGAAAGCCGAAGGCGTCGCCGTCTTTCCAGACTTGATTAAGGCCGGCTTCGTCATCGGCGCCAGACATGGCCGGGGCGTACTGCTCTTGCGCGTCGGTCCCGGCCAATGGAGCGACCCGATCTTTCTCACCATCACCGGGGGCAGTTTCGGCGCCCAGATCGGCGCCCAGGCCACCGACATGGTTTTGGTCTTCAACAGTCGGCGCGGGGTCGAGAATTTCTTCCGCAAGAACAAGGCGACGATCGGGGCCGACTTGGGGGCGGCGGCCGGTCCCGTCGGTCGACAGGCCGAGGTCGGGGTCGACCTGGGACTGAAATCGGAACTGTACTCGTATTCGCGCAGCCGCGGTTTGTTCGCGGGCGCCACGGTCGAAGGCAGCGTTCTGAACATCGACTGGCGCGGCAACGAATACTTCTACGGCCCGGAACACGCGATGCCCGCCCAGATCGGCCGACGCATGACCGCCAACCCGGAAATCGACGCCCTGCGCGTGGCATTGGGCGGCTCGCCCGCCCCCGGCGTCGCCGTCGCACTCGTTCCCGGCATCCCGATTCCCGTCCAGCCCGCGCCGCTCGTTCCGGCGGCCCCGAGCGCCCCCACGGACCCACTCCCGCCGCCGGCCGCGCCTACCCCCGCGGCCAAGCCGATCGTTTCGACTCACGACGTTTCGTCGGTCGTGGCCGCGGCTTCCGACATCGTCGCGCTCGTCGGTGCGCGGCCGGAAGGTTCCATCACGCCGGCCGCCGTTCGCGACGCGCTGGCGGTGTTGGTCTTCCCGGCGGTCGTTGGAAACACGCCCGCCCCGCACCGACCGGGCGCGATCATCGTGCGGACGACCAACGGCGGTTGGAGCAATCCTGTGTTGCTGCAACTGGCCGACGGCAAGATCAGCGGCCAGCCGGCGCCCGCCGACGCCGACCTCGTCGTCGTGCTGAACGACCTCGAATCGACCGACGCCGTCTTCGCCCGGCGGTCGACCCTGCTTGGGCCGGCGCCGGCCGGCGGCGTGGTGGTGGTGGCGCCCGGACCGATCGGTCCGCAGGGGGCGTTTCCCACCGAAGGTGCGAAGCCGAACGTCGGCTACTTCAAGATGAAGACGCTGCTGGCGCCTGCCTCCGAACTAACGGGGACGGTCAGCGTCGACGGGCCGGCCGACGACGCGCTGTACGGCGGCCGCACTACCCCGGCGATGATCATCGCCGGCCAAGACGTGGCGGCGCCGGTCGGGGCCGAACGGCTGTGGGCGGCGCTGGAGATCGTCGAAGGCCGTCGGCCGACGTCGCAGCGGCAGTAAGGTTGTGGTACCTTTCCGTGGATAGCCAAGGAAGCGGTCCACTCTTCTCTTGTGGTGCGGGCGTCTCGCCTGCACCATCCGACGAGACGCTGGTGCGACCCGGTTTCGTGCAGGCGTGACGCCCAATGGTGCTTACTTTAGCCAACAGGCGGATGTCTGTAGGGCTTCAAGTGCTGTTTTGAAGCCAAAATTGGTGTTGAAAGGGCTGTAAACCGCCATCTCAGGCCCATTGATCGCTCTGACAAAACCTAAAGTAAGCACCATTGGGCGTGACGCCCGCACCACAAAACAAAGGTCGGCAGGTCATGAACGAGCTTGGTTTCGCCATCGTCGGCTGCGGGGTCATTGCGCCGTTCCACGCCCGGGCCGTCGGCGACCTGCCGAACGCGGCCCTGAAGGCGGTCCACACCGGCAAGCCCGACAAAGCGAAGAAGATGCTGGACGACCTGGGACCGGCGTTCGCAAACGTTTCCATCCACACCGATCTTAGCGAACTCTTAGCCCGGCCTGACGTCCACGTCGTCAACATCTGCACTCCCAGCGGGGCGCACCTTGACCCGGCCCTGGCCGCCGCCGCCGCCGGCAAGCACGTCGTCGTCGAGAAGCCGCTGGAAATCACACTTCGCCGTTGCGATCAGATCTTAGACGCCTGCCGCGCCGCCGGCGTGCAACTTTGCACGATCTTTCCCTCGCGCTTCGGCGACGCCAACCAGGAACTGAAGACGGCGATCGACGCCGGCCGGTTTGGTAAGTTGACGCTCGGCGACACCACCGTCAAATGGTGGCGGCCGCAAAGCTATTATGACGACGGCGCCTGGCGCGGCACCTGGAACTTAGACGGCGGCGGCGCCCTCATGAACCAGGCTATTCATAACGTCGATCTTATTCAGTCGCTGTTGGGGCCGGTGGCCGAGGTCGCCGCCTTCACCAGCCGGCTGGCCCACGAACGGATCGAAGTCGAAGACACCGCCGTCGCCGCCGTGCGCTTCGCCAATGGGGCGCTGGGTACGATCACCGCCACGACCAGCGTCTATCCCGGTTTACTGAAGACGATCGCGATCCACGGCGACAAAGGTTCGGTCGTCATTGAGCAAGATCAGATTCTGCGCTGGGAGTTCGCCGAACCCGATCCGCGCGACGATGAAATCCGCACCAAGTATGCGAAGACCAGCGCCACCACCGGGGGCGCCAGCGACCCGAAGGCGATTTCCTACCAGGGACACGCCCGGCAGCTTGCCGACTTCGTCGCCGCCGTCCGTACCAACACCCAGCCGCGCGTCACCGGGTCGGAAGGGCGGAAGGCGGTCGAGATCATTCTGGCGATCTACGAGTCGCAGACGACCGGCCGAACGGTGA
>JBOFFD010000438.1:0-3528 GCA_051648425.1 Planctomycetia bacterium | reverse complement strand
TGCGATTCGAGAGAAGGATGCCGAGCATGGACCTGCGTGACCTGGTTTCGCGGACCGGAGAATGGTTGCGCGGAACCGGCTCGGACTCCGACATCGTCATTTCCAGCCGACTGCGGCTCGCCCGCAATCTGGCCGATTTCCCGTTCTGCGGCCGCGCCAACGAGCACGAAAAACGCGAGATCGAACGGTTGCTGCGGGCCCGCGCGCTTGAAATCGTCTCCGACCCGCCGTTGGAATACGTCGACATCTCCGGCCTTGGGGCGCTCGACCGCAAGTTCCTCGTCGAACGTCAACTCATCAGCCGCGAACTGAGCGAAGCCGACGGACCGCGCGGCTGCACCGTCTCGCAGCGCGAAGACGTCAGCTTGATGTTCAACGAGGAAGACCACCTGCGCATCCAAGTGATCCGCGGCGGTTATTCGATCCGAGAGTGCTGGGACGCCTGCGACCGCCTCGACGACCAAGTCGAGGAAAAAGTCGCCTACGCTTTCAGCGAAGAGTTCGGCTACCTCACCGCCTGCCCGACGAACGTCGGCACCGGCATGCGGGCGAGCGTCATGCTTCACCTGCCGGCCTTGGCGATGACCAAGGAGATCGACCGCGTCTTCCGCGCCTTGCAGAAGATTCAACTGGCCGTGCGCGGCTTGTACGGCGAAGGCTCGCAGGCCTCCGGCGACTTCTATCAGATATCCAACAACATCACGTTGGGTAAGACGGAACTGGAAATCGTCGGCAACATTGAAGTGGTGGTGCCGCAGATCATTCAGTACGAACGCGAAGCGCGGAAGAAGCTTCTTTCGGAAAACAAACAGACGCTGCACGACCGCGTCAGTCGAGCCTTCGGCATTCTGCGCACCGCGCAAACCATCAGCAGCGAAGAGACGATGCACTTGCTTTCGAGCGTGCGCATGGGGATCAGTCTCAAATTGATCGACGACGTCGACGTCGAAGTGGTGAACGACTTGTTTCTTCACACCCAGCCAGCCCATCTTCAGAAGCTGGAAGGTCAGGAACTCGACAGCGAAGACCGGAACGTGTTGCGCGCCCGCTACGTCCGCCGACGGCTGCAAGGCGGCTGACCGACGCCGGTGCGACGGGCGATTTCAGACGTCCGTCGGCGGAATCCAACCGGTCGACTGCGCGAAGAACGTCGCCGGGTTTTCATACACCACCCGGCGGACGACGTCGGATTTGTGACCCCGCCGCTTCATTTCGATGGCGAATTCTCGTACCACCGCCGGCCCGGAGATCCCCCAGTCGCAGGCCGAGTTGACCATCACCCGTTCGACGCCGTACATTTCGACCATGTCGGCCGCCCGCTGCGGCGTGCATTTCGTCGTCGGGTAGAGCGTCATGCCGTACCAGTACCCTTCCTCGACGGCGTGGCGGATGGTGTGTTCCTCGACGTGGTCGACGCACACCCGGTGCGGCTCGACGCGGGCGTCGCCGCGCAGCATGTCGAGGATCATCCGCGTCCCCTGGTATTTGTCCTCCAAGTGCGGCGTGTGAATGAGGACGAGCTTGTCGCGGCGGGCGGCCAGGTCGACTTGTTCGCAAAAGATCCGCGCTTCGTTCTTCGTGTTCTTGTTGAGACCGATCTCACCCACGCCTAAGACGCCGGGCTTGTCGAGGAATTCCGGCAGCAGGGAAATGACTTCCCGCGCCAAACCGACGTCGTCGGCCTCTTTCGCGTTGATGCACATCCACGAATGGTGTTGGATGCCGAACTGCGCGGCCCGTTTCGGTTCGACTTCGGAGAGCAGGCGGAAGTAGTCGTGGAACGATTGTGGCCCGCCGCGGTCGAACCCCGCCCAAAACGCCGGCTCGCTGACCGCCACGCACCCCATGCGCGCGAGCATTTGGTAGTCGTCGGTCGTGCGCGAAACCATGTGAATGTGCGGGTCGATGTAGTTCATATCGTCTCTTCGCGCCTGCCGGGCCGCGTCTTCCGAACGCCTGGGGTCGAACTCACGGGTTCCAAGTTATGGTAGCGTTCGGACGCTAGGAATTCAGCGGCTTCGGCTTTCCTTCGGTCGTTCGTCGGCCTTGTCGCGAACGGCGCCCGCCCATTGAATCAGCGCGGTGGGAATCCCGGGCCGGGTGAAGCGGACGGTGTGAAGGAGGCGGCGGATGGCGATCGGCGGGGCGGGGTCGGCGTGGGATTTGACGGGTCGGGCGGCGCTGGTGACGGGGGCGGGGATGGGCATCGGCCGATCCATCGCGCGGGAACTGGCGCGGGCGGGGGCGGCGGTCGGCATCCACTATTTGACTAGCGACGCCGGCGCCAAGGAATTGCTCGCCGAGATCGAAGCCGACGGCGGCCGGGGTGTGCTGTTGCCGGGCGACCTCACCGACGAACATCAGGCCGCCGGCGTGGTGGCGAAGACGGCCGACGCCTTCGGTCGGCTGGACGTGCTGGTGAACAACGCCGGCAATCCGCTGGCTCGCAGCGCCATCGAAGACTGCCCCACCGACCTGTGGAAAAAGGCGTTCGACGTCAACGTCCACGGCGCGTTCTACACCACGCGGGCGGCGATCCCCTGGCTGCGGAAAAGCGGCCACGGCAGCATCGTCAACAACCTGTCGCTGGCGGTTCAAACCGGTGGCGCCGGCGGAGCGGGGCCTTACGCGGCGGCGAAGGGGGCGCTGCACGTGATGACCCGCACCCTGGCGAAGGAACTGGCGCCGGCGGTGCGAGTGAACGCGATTATGCCGGGGGTGGTCGAAACCCGCCACCACGAAGTGTTCAGCACGCCGGACCGGATGGAGAACTACCGCAAACAGACGCCGCTTGGCAGAAACAGCCATGCCGACGAAGTGGCGCACACGGTGGTCTATCTGGCGTGCGACGCCTCGTCGTTCGTGACGGGGGCGCTCATCGATATCAGTGGCGGACGGTTCCTGCGGTGAGAACCCGGTGTGTGGATTTCAGTTCCAACCGAGCCGGTCGGATCGATTGGTTCGGCGGATTTTCGAGCGGCCTCCGCGGAACCGACTAGATTAACTCCCGTCGGCGCCCGACTTGACTTGCCCAGAGCGGGTTTCGACAATCTTTGGTGGATCAACGAAGTCGTAACGGGAAACTGGAATGGCGTTGGACGGCGGACCTGCCGATCGATGCACCGGATGGAAAAGTCCGTCGGGCTTTTTCGCTTTTTCCACTGATCCCGACACTTGCTGCCCAAACGCCGTCACGCTTCCGGCAGTGATTCACCTTACACGACGCATCGGCCCAGGCACTGACACTCCTCTGGCGCCCGCTCGAAAACCTTGTGCGGCGCCTCTTCGCAAGCCCCCCGTTTTCCGGGAAACTGTTTCCCGCTGTTTCGACCCCCTTCAAGGAGTCTCCGCATGATTCGTTTCGCCGCCGCCTTCGCGATTTTCGCCGCCGTCTCGGCCGCCAGCGCCGACCTCAAGGTGGGCGACGCCATGCCCGCCTTCGCCAGCTTGGAAACCGCGGCCGGTACGAAGATCTCCAGCGACGACGTTTCCCCGAAGGACGTCGTGGTCGTCTGCGTGACCTGCAAC
>JBOFFD010000437.1:0-1550 GCA_051648425.1 Planctomycetia bacterium | reverse complement strand
GGGGGAATCGACCCGCCGCGCCGCCGAAAACCGGGCGTACATCCACCGCACGGCCGACGTCGACCTGGCCCTCGAAGACCACCGCGCCGCGACCGCCCGCCGCCGCGCCGCCCTGACCGCCGCCGGCGACCACGACGCCCCGCTCGCCCACCTGTTGGGGACGGCCCTTTGCTTCGCGGCGGGCACGCCCGTCCACACCGCCGACGGTCTGCGGCCGATCGAATCGATCCAGCCGGGCGACCTGGTCTGGACGCGCCGCGACGACGGCCCGGCCGACGCGCCGCTCGTCCTGCGCGCCGTGGAGGCCGCCCTCGTCACCGATTCGTCGGCCCTGCTCCATCTCACGTACCGCACCGAGGGCGGCGACGAAGAAACCCTGGCGACCACCCCCAACCACCCCTTCTACGACGTGGGCCGAGCCGCGTTCGTCAACGCCGAGGAACTGTCCCCCGGCGACGAACTGACCCTGGCAGACGGCCGCCGCGCGACGGTCTCCGCCGCGCGGCGCGAAGACGCCCCGGACGGCAAACCGTTCCGCACCTACAACCTCTCGGTCGACGAAGGCCGCACGTATTTCGCCGGCCGCCTGGGGGCGTGGGTCCACAACACCGGCGGCGGTTGGGAGACGACGTGCAAGCTGGTGGCGGTGCAAGTCCGGGACCAGGTCAAGGCCGCCCCGAACCTGCCCGACGACGCCGTGCTGCAACTGATCGAGGAGGCGATCGCGAAGCACGGCGGCGCCGACGCGGACGCCTTCGCGAGGAAGAAGCACCTGCGGGACGTGGTCGAATACCTGACCGACCCCCAACGACCCCGCCGGCCCCGCCTTACCCGACCGCCGCGACAGCCTGCTGGGCGCCATCGATCGGCGGGCGGCAGAGCTTGAGGGCGACGGTGCGGCGGACGATGAGGAGCCGGGGGTCGCGGCAGCCGACGAGGAGGCGGTCGAGGTCTTCGGCGGAACGATGGGGGCGACGAACACGGCGGAACCTCCGGCGGTGGGAAAACCGCAGTCATCCTGCCGCCCGCCCCCGCCGCGCCAGTCCTAACTGCACGCAGTTTTTCAGTGAAAACCGTATCAAATCGATCGCCGGGCGCCTGTACGGAATGCCATCGCCGCGCAACTCCTATCGTCGGAGAAAAAGGAAAAATAATCGGGCTGGATTCGACAGGTCGCAAAAAATGACCTATTGTGTTGAAGGGCAGTAGGTCGTCGTGAGAATCGACGCCCTGCCGCTCTCTAAACTGTCGGTCGTCGAACGAAGTTCGGCGGGCGATGAAAACTCTACTTGGATCAACGGGACGAGTTCCCGAAGGGCTTTCACCATGCGCAACCTGTTCAACGCCATTGTTGATTTCGTCGTCGCCGAAGACGGCCCGACCGCCGTCGAATACGCCGTCATGCTCTCGTTGATCATCGTCGTCTGCCTCGCCGCGATCCAGCTCGTCGGCACCAAGGCCAGCGAAACGTTCAGCAGCGTCGGCCAGTCGGTCGCCTAAGTCGCCCCCGCGACGAACAATCACGATCAACCGAAGCCGCTGCTTGTTGC
>JBOFFD010000436.1:0-4486 GCA_051648425.1 Planctomycetia bacterium | reverse complement strand
CTGCCGCTCTTCCTTTTCGGGCCGATGGCGATGGCGTTCTTCCATAAGATGGGCACCTGACGGCGTCGGACCACGCCGATCGGCACCGTCGGATGAACGCTTCATGAACGGCCGTCTCCAAGCCGCCGCGACCACGCTTCTCTTTTTCTTCGGCGTTTGGCTGCTTTTGGTCGTCGCCGGCCGGGTGCTGCTGCTGCGCGACCCCGGCACGCTGTGGCACGTGGTGGTGGGCGAACGAATACTGGCCGACGGCGCCGCGCCAACGGTCGATTCGTTCAGTTGCAACCCGCCGCGCGCCCCCTGGTTGGCGATGCAGTGGCTGGCCGAGATCGGCATGGCGCTGCTGCACCGGCTGGGGGGATTCGACGCGCTGTTTCAGACGACCGCCGTGCTCGTCGCGGCCCTGTTCGCCGTCGGTTTCCAGCGTTTGGCCGCCGCCGGGGTGCATCCACTGCCGGCGCTGCTGGCCGGCGGCTTGGCGGTGGTGGCGTCGTCGCTTCATTTCATCGTGCGGCCGCACGTCTTCACCATGCTGTTCGTCTTCTTCGCGCAGATCATCCTGACGAGCGTCGACGCCGGCCGATGGTCGCTTCGCGCGCTGTGGTTGCTGCCGCCGTTGGTGCTGCTTTGGACGAACCTGCACGGCGGGGCGCTGAGTGGAGTTGGAATGGCGGGGCTGGCGGCCGGCGGCTGGCTGCTGTTCGCGGCGTTGAACCGGATTTCTTCGGCAATGCCGCAACTGCCGACGCCCGTGAAGACATGGCGCGACGCCGTCTTCCTCCCGCCGTGGCTGGCCGCGACCACGGCCGTCGTGTTCGTCAATCCGTACGGCGCCGACCTGCCGCGGCTGTGGGTCGACCTTAGCAACTCCGACGTGCTGAAAACCGTCATTACGGAGAACGCGCCGTTGAAGCCGACCGCCTGGGAAAGCTTCCCGATCTTACTCTTAGGAAGCGGCTACGTCTTACTGCTGGCGTGTCTGCCGATCGGTCGCTGGCGGGCGTCTTACTTTCTTCCGGTGGTTTGGTTCGTGTTGGCGGTGACGCGCGTCCGGCACGCGCCGCTTCTCGCCGTCGCCGCGCTGGCGGCGCTGCCCGACCTGCTGCCGGGCAACCGCCTCGTGGAACGGTTGACGCGCGGCGGCGATTTGTACCAACCGCCGCCGGACGACCGACCGCCCGACCGCTGGTCGGGCTGGCTGGTCCCGGCGACGGCGACGGGGTTTTTGGGCGCCGTGCTGGCGTTGCAGGCGGGCGGCTTGCACGCGCCGCTCGTCGGTTTGGGCTGGGCGGGCCGCTTCGAGGAAACCGTGCCGATCGACGCCCTGCCGGCGCTGAAGACACTAGCGGCCGAGTCGCCGCCCGACGCCGCTTTGTTCAACCACGCCAATTACAGCGGGTTCATCATCTACTACGCGCCGACGCTGCGGCACTTCATGGACGACCGTTGGGAGTTGTACCGCGACGCGGCGATGCTCGACTACGTGCAAGGGGCGGGCGGCGACCCCGGTCGAATCGAACGGTGGGACGCCCGGTGTGGGTTCGTCGGCGCGATCGTCCGCAACGACACGCCGTTCGACCGCTGGCTGGCGGACCGCGCCGATTGGCGCCGAACGTTCCGCGGCGCGACGGCCTCGGTCTACGCCCGCCGTCGGGAAGACGGCCCATGACCGACCGCCTGCGCAATGCCGCGACCTTGTTCGTCTTCGTCGCGCTGTGGCTGGCGTTGGCGGGGTTCGCGCGGTCCTCGCTGCTTCGCGACCCCGGCACGCTGTGGCATGTGGTCGTGGGCGAACGGATACTGGCCGAGGGCGCGGTGACGACGGTCGATCCGTTCAGTTGCAACCCACCGGGTTCCCCCTGGATGGCGATGCAGTGGCTGGC
This sequence comes from Planctomycetia bacterium, assembly GCA_051648425.1. Taxonomy (GTDB): domain Bacteria; phylum Planctomycetota; class Planctomycetia; order Kolteriales; family Kolteriaceae; genus JBOFFD01. The sequence goes on along the minus strand of JBOFFD010000436.1, from coordinate 2,603 downwards.
CGAGATCGGCATGGCGCTGCTGCACCGCATTGGCGGGTTCGACGCCTTGCTACACACCGCCGCCGTGTTGTTGGCTGGGCTGTTCGCGGTCGGTTTTCAGCGGCTGTGCGGCGCGGGCGTTCATCCGCTGCCGGCCGGGCTGGCGGTTTGTCTGGTGGTGGGGGCGTCGTCGTTCCACTTCCTGGCCCGGCCGCACCTCGTCACGATGGCGTTCGTCTTCGCCACGCAGGCGCTGCTGGTGAACGTCGACGCCGGGCGGGCGCGGTTGCGGGCGTTGTGGCTGCTGCCGCCGCTGGTCGTCCTTTGGACGAACTTGCACGGCGGCGCGCTCGGCGGCGTGGGGATGGCGGGAATTACGGCCGGCGGCTGGATGCTGTTCGCGCTGGCGGGTGCGTCCTCTCCGGTGAAGTCGCGCTGGGACGCGGTCATCGTGGCGGCGTGGGTTTTCGGCACGGCCGCCGCCACATTCGTGAACCCGTACGGCGCGGCCATTCCGCGGCAGTGGGTGGTCCTCAGCGATTCGGCGTTCCTGAAAACCTTCCTCGTCGAACAGGCGCCGCTCAATCCCATAGCCCCGGAAGCCCTGCCGATTCTCGTCCTGGGGGCGGTCTACGTCGCGCTGCTTCTCGGGCTGCCGTCGAACCGGTGGCGTGCGAGCCACCTGCTGCCGTTGGTTTGGTTCCTACTGGGGCTGACGCGCATTCGGCACGCACCGCTCTTCGCCGTCGCGGCGCTGGCGACGCTGCCCGACCTGCTGCCGGGCAACCGGCTGGTTCGCCGTTTCGCCGAAGGGGGCGACCTGTACCTGCCGCCGCCCGACGACGCCCCGCCGCCCAGCCGATGGACCCCTTGGCTCGTGCCGATCGTCGCGTCGATCTGTCTAGCGGCGGTGCTGACGCTGCAAGCGTTCAACGTTCGCGCGCCGGTCGTCGGTCGTGACTGGGCGAAGCTCGACCCCGCGAACGCCCCGATGGACGTCCTGCCGGCGCTTCGGGAAATCGCCGTCGCGTCGCCGCCGAACTCGGCCGTCTTCAACGAGCTGAACTACGGCGGCTTCGTCATCTATTACCTGCCGACGTTGCGGAACTTCGTCGACGACCGTTGGGAACTGTATCGCGACGCCGGCCTGCGGGACTACGTCGCCGGCGCGGAAGGCGACGCGACGCGCCTGGACCGCTGGGACGCCGAGCATCGGTTCGTCGCCGCGGTGGTGCGGAACGGCACGTCGTTTGACAAGCAGTTCGCCGCCAGGAAGGACTGGGAACTGGCGGCGCGCGGCGCGACGGCGGTCGTCTACCGCCGCCGACCGGCCGAGCCGCCGGGCGTAACGCCTTGAAGCGCCGACCCAAGCCAGGAACTTTCGCGTGTGTCGGCTCGTCCATATGTTGGATGGATTTCACGGCATGCGGTCGAGGAGTGCCATCCCAAAGAGGGACGCATGATGGATCGTCGACAGGCAATCACGGCGGCCGGTGTCGCGGGCTTTATGGCACAGGCCGCAACCAGTTCGGCCGAGGCGGCGGACGATAAACAGGCGGTGATCTCCGCCTACGAGAAGCCGGTACTGTTCAAAGTCAAGAACGTCACGATCGACGCGGTCGACGCCGACGCCCGGACGATCGCGGCGAGCTTCGGCGCGGCAGGCGCCCAAATCAAACTGGCCGGCCTTCCGCTCGTCAAGGACGTCCACATCCTCCGGTGGTATCAGTCGCCGAGCATCGCGAACAACCTGCCGTTCACGATGGACCGTTTGAAGGAGTTGGTCGGCAAGGAAGTGTCGATGCTCTTGCTGGCGGAGAAGAGCGGCTTGGCGGTCTATTCGATGGCGACCGCCAACGACTGAGCGGAGCCCCGCGCCGTGGAAAAAAGGCCGCCGGCGAAGGAATCGTCGGCGACGGCGGCGGCGATCTATCCGCCTTCCTACAATGCCGCTCGTCGTGACCCGCGCAATCGCCGGGATTCCTACGAACCATGAACGAAACGGGGCGGCGGCCGACCACCGACGAACGGGGGCGGCCGGCGCCGCAATCAGGATGAACGCATGAAGTACGTGTATTCCTTCGGCGACGGCAAGGCCGAGGGCAACGCCTCGATGAAGGAACTGCTCGGCGGCAAGGGCGCGAACCTCGCCGAGATGAGCAAGATCGGCCTGCCCGTCCCCGCCGGCTTCACCATCACCACCGAAGTCTGCACCTACTACTACGCCAACGGCAAGCAGTATCCGCCGGAACTCGACAAGCTCGTCGACGACGCGCTGGCCGCCGTCGAAAAGACGATGGGCTTCAAGTTCGGCGACACGACCAACCAGCCGCTGCTGTTCTCGTGCCGGTCGGGCGCCCGCGAATCGATGCCGGGCATGATGGACACCGTCCTGAACATCGGCCTTAACGACCAGACGGTCGTCGCCCTGGCCAAAGCCTCGGGCAACGAACGCTTCGCCTGGGACAGCTACCGCCGCTTCGTGCAGATGTACGGCGACGTCGTCATGGAAATGAAGCCCGCCGACAAGAAGGAGATGGATCCGTTCGAACAGATCCTACACGACGCGAAGCACGCCAAGGGCGTGAAGAACGACATGGATCTCGACGTCGCCGACTTCAAGA
>JBOFFD010000435.1:0-2395 GCA_051648425.1 Planctomycetia bacterium | reverse complement strand
GATTTCGACACCACCGCCGACGGCCTGCCGTACATCGTCATGGAACTGGTCGACGGCTGCAGCCTGCAACAGCTCATCAGCAGCGGCGGCCCCGTCCGCTACGACCGCCTCCTGCCGATCATCCGCGAAACCGCGATGGCCTTGCAAGCCGGCGAGGAAATGGGCCTCGTCCACTGCGACGTGAAGCCGGCCAACATCCTGGTGAACCGCCGCGGCAACGTGAAACTCACCGACTACGGCCTGGCCCTGGCCCAAGGCGCCAAGCAAGGTCCGTCGGGCGGCACCGTCGGCTTCATGTCCCCCGAACAGTTCAACGGCGGCGTCGTCGACGGCCTCAGCGACTTGTTCTCGCTCGGCGTCACCTTCTACTACGCCGTCACCGGCAAACTCGCCTTCCCGTCGCAGACCTGGATGCAGTACGCCCGCGTCCTCTTGGGACCGGCGCCCCCCACCCCGCACCTCATCCGGCCGGAGGTTCCCAAATCGGTGTCGGACCTCATCATGGAGATGCTCGAACGCGAGAAGTCGCGCCGCATCCCCAGCTTCGACGAACTGTTCGACCGTCTCGACCTCGCCGCCGCCCTCGCCGTCGGTCCGCCCGGCAGCAAGCCGAAGACTTCCGGAACGGCGTCCTTGTGGAAGCGCTTGATGGGCGGCGCGGCCAACCCTTGAACCACCGCCCTCGCCACGGTTGGTCTTGTCTTCCCTTCGCGGTCGGCGTACGATCTTCCACGTCGGGTCGTCAAAGCCGCGCGGTCTCCGCCGGCCGGATGCATCCGATCCCACCCTTCCCCAGTCGTGAAGGAACGGCGTCGATTTCGGCCGGCGGACCTTCCTTTCCCGCCACCCCCGATTTCATTCACGCCGTTTCATAAGATTTCGCCTTCCTTTGCGACGCGGAGACTCCACCATGCCTTCGGCCAACGACCTTTTCACCGACACCTCGATGTCGTTCGGCGAACACCTCGACGAACTGCGCACCCACTTGGTCCGCGCCGTTTGGGGGCTGCTCGTCGCCTTCTTCGTCATGGCGTTCTTCGGCGACCAAGTCGTCAAAATCATCGCCGAGCCGGTCGAGATCCAACTGCGGAAGTGGTACGACCGCAACTTGGGCAAGCGGGCCGACAAGTTGCTCAAGGACCAAAACGAGCTGCCGACCGACCAGCGCTGGTTCGTCGAATTCGACGCGGAGATTTCGGCCGCCGACGCCCCCAAGCTCACCGGTGTGAAGTCGGGCGCCGAACCGACCGCCGAACCGACCGCCGATGTCGCGCCGCCGGTCGCCCCCGATGGTGGAATCGTCGAAAAGAAGACCGAACCGAAGGCCGAACCGAGGGCGGCCGCGCCGCCGATGGTGGTCAAAATCCACGCCGAGATCGGGCCGATCGTCAAGGCGCTCGTCAAGCCGTTGGCCGAAGTGAACCGGCCCTGGGGGTTGAAAGGGCTGGCGCCGCAAGAGGCGACGGTGATCTGGTTCAAGGCGGTGCTGGGGGCGTCGATCGTCGCCGGCGCCCCGTGGATCTTCTTCCAATTGTACAGCTTCGTCGCCGTCGGTTTGTACGCCCACGAAAGACGGTTCGTCTACCTGACGCTCCCCTTCAGCGTCGGGCTGTTCCTCGCCGGCGTGCTGTTGTGCTTCTTCCTGGTCTTCCCGGCGATGTTGACCTTCTTCTTCTCCGTCAACGAATGGATGGACATCGAGCCGGAAGTCCGACTCAGCGAGTGGGTCGGTTTCGCGGTGGTGCTCGCCATCGTCTTCGGCGTAGTGTTTCAGATGCCGCTCTTAATGCTGATGTTGGAGCGGGTCGGCGTCATCAGCTACGAAATGCTGGCAGGGCAGCGTAAGATCGCGGTCCTGGTGAACTTCATCATCGCCGCCACCATCACCCCCGGCGGCGATCCGAACACGATGGTCCTCTTGGCGATTCCGATGTGCCTCTTATTCGAGCTGGGCCTGCTGCTGATGCGCTACTTCCGCCGCTCGAACCCGTTCGCCGTCGGCGACCCCTCCGAGGAACTGGCCGAGGATCTGTTCTGAACCGGCCCCCGCCGCCGGTTAAGCCTTCTTCCGCGAACCGTTGATACGACACGCTTTGCGGCGACCCGTTGAAACGACTCGGCGCGTCGTTCACCGACCCTCGCCCGTCAGCGGCATGACCACGTACACGTACTGGTCGGCCGTCCGCAACAGCGACGCCTTCCGCTTGTCGGTCAATTCCAACGACACCTGTTCGGTCGGTTCCAACACCCGCAGCGCGTCGATCAAAAACTGCGGGTCGAACGTCACCTGCATCGGCTCGGCGTCGTAGGCGATCGGCAGTTTCACTTCCGAACTTCCCAGGTCCGACGCGATGCTTTCCAGCGTCAGCGTGCCGTCGGCGAAGTGGAATTTCAC
>JBOFFD010000434.1:0-5619 GCA_051648425.1 Planctomycetia bacterium | reverse complement strand
CGCCTCGGCCTGTACGACCTGCGCCCCCGCCGCCCCGATCGCGGTCCAGCAGACCTGCATGACCCAACGCTGCTATCTCGCGCCGGTGACCACCATGCAGACGCAGATGGTTCCCGAGAACGTCACCACCATGCAGACTTCCTTCTACATGGAACCGGTGACGACCGTACGAACCTCGGCCTATTACGACCCCTGCACCTGTTCGTACCGGTCGGTGTGTACGCCGGAAACCACCCTCGTCCGTCGGGCGCAGGTGACGCCCGTCACCACCACCGTCATGCGGCCGGTGCAAGTGCCCGTCACCACGATGGAAAAGCGTTGCTACGTCGAACCGGTGACGCAGGTGCAGTACTACTACCCGGGTGGCGCCGCCCCCGCGCCGGCCTTGGTTGCCGCCGCGCCGGTCGCGCCGATGGTTACCGCCGCGCCGGTCGGAGTCGCCCCGGCCCCCCCGACAGCCCAGTACGTCGCTCCGCAACCGGCCCCACAGCAGTACGTCGCCCCGCAACCGGCCCCCGCGCCGCAGCAACAGGGTCAAACGGTCGAACGGAACTATCAGCAGTCGGAGCAGGGTGGAACCACTCTGATCGAACGCACTTACGAAAACGGCAAGGTGGTCGAGGAAAAGAAGCGGTACTACGCCCCCGGCGAACGATTGCCGCCGCCGCGCGACGATGTCCGCGGATCGTCCTACACGCCGACCGCGCCTGCCGACGCCACCGTCAATCCCCGGTTGCTGCGGCCGATTCCGACCACCCGCACGACCAGCACCGGCGGCGACAAGGCTCCGGTGCGACTGGCGGCCTCCCCGTACTACCGGTAAACCCGCGGCGGGCGATCAACGAAAAATCCGGCCGTCGCGCGCTCGTCGTGCGACGGCCGGTTCATTTCTTGGCTACGCTTCCGGCGTGTCTCGCCAGCACTGCGTATTGTGCGAACCGTCGCAGAACGGTTTTCGGCTGGAATGGCCGCACCGGCACAGGGCGACGTTCGCCTTGGCCGGGTCGATCGGAATCGGGTTGCCGGCGGCGTCGACGAGTTCGATCGCGCCGGTGACGAGCAATGGTCCGTTCGGTCGAACGCGGACTTGAACTTCGGCCATACACGGTCTCCGGTACTATTGTTAAAGGGTGACGAATGTCGCGGCCCCGACGAGTCGATTGCCGGCGAGGAACAACTGCGATCCTAGTAGATAATACGCCACGCTGAAAACCACGGACGCCGCGGCGTAAATCATGGGTTCCGAATCGAGGCCGTCGAACGTCGGCTGCCACCGATCGGGAAGAAGGGCGCGGACGAAGCCGCCGGCGTCGCACATCGGCAACGGCAGGCAGTGATACGCGGTCAACACGAGCACGGCCGAGGCCAAATCGCCCAATCGTTGTACCATGCGGGGGCCGAAGTCCACCGAAACGTTTTGCAAGAGCGGCGTCAGATTCGCCGCGAAGCAGAAGGCCGCCAGCACGGCGCCGTGGACCGCGAAGCCGACCGTCGCGCCGACCCAAGCCGACCGTCGGTACTGGGTCGGCCGCTCCGCGGGCCGTTGCAGCCGACGCAGCGTTGGAACCGCCGCCTGCCCGTTCGACGACCACAACATGAACGCGGGCAGCAGAATCGACCGGAAAAGAGCGAGGTGGGGCAGCGGGTCGAGCGTCATCCGGCCTTGGTCGTACGCGGCGCGGTCGCCGAAGGCGGCGGCGACTCGGCCGCGCACCCATTGGTGAAGCAGAACGGCGATCATCAACCCATAATACACGACGACGAGGCCGGCGGCGTTGGTCGACACGTAGAACTCCCCTGGCAGCGCTGACGGCGGAACCGATTGCAGTTCGAGATTGTAGAACGTTGCGGCGGACGGCGTCGTCCGAGATCGCTGATAAGGGAGCCGAAGGATGCGGGAACGCGACGACCACGGATGGCCGGCCGACCTTGATTGGCGGACTGCGGTGGTCACGGTGGGGCTGACGGCGGTGGCGCTGTTGGGCGTCTGGGCGCACAACAGTTGGGCGGCGGCGCGGGCGGCGAAAGCCGATCGGCCGGCCGGCGAAAACCACCCGACCGCCCCCATCAACGGAAAATGACGCATCTTCGGTGGGAGCGGAGAAATACGCCCCCTTCGACCCTTGTACTTTCCGCCGGCGCGGACTATGAACACAAAGGTTCTTGAAGCAACGCTTTTTGGGGGCTCGACGCCGTGTTCCTTCGAGTTTTCGCGGCAGGGCTTTGTTTGTCGTCGATCGCTTGCATGAAGGCCTTGGAAGAACAGACCAAGCCGACCGGCAGCATTATCGGCAAAAAGACCCAGGACATTGGCAAGTTCGACGAAAAAGTCGACGGCGACAAGGTCGCCAGCAACGAAGTCAAAGTGACCGATCCGGTGCTCGGATCGCTTGAGGCGTACGCGCCGATCCTGCAGAAGAACGTGGCCGACCAGATCGACTACGCCATGAAGTTGTACGAGGCCGAGCACGGCCATCTTCCCAAAGACTACGACGAATTCATGGAAAAGATCATCAAGGCCAACAACATTCAACTGCCGGTGCTGCCGGGCAAGCGGCGCTGGATGTACGACGAAAAGAACCGGAAGCTGATCGCGGTGGAAACTCAACCCGAAAAGTAAACCGAACCGACGGCAGCCGCCGTCCGTCCCCTCCGCCATCGCCGTCGGACCCTGGCCCACCCGCCGGGGTCACTTTCCTAAGTTGGCGATCTCCGCGCCCGCCGGCCCGACGAATTTTTCGGGACTCGTTCGCGGACCCTCGTCATTTTACTTCTCCGATTTCCTCGATTCCCTATTGGACGTCGTCGTCCGCCAGTCGGCGGCAACGCCGCGACAGGAGATTCCTTCATTGGGAGCGTCCGCTCTACCGCAGGTCTGGGACGTCGAAAAGGCCGAAGAACTGTATCTCTCCAAGAACTGGGGAAAGGGGTACTTCGGCGTCAACGCCAAGGGCAATCTGACGGTCCATCCCGACCGCCGCCCCGACCGGTCGCTTGATTTGAAGGAACTGATCGTCAAGCTGCGCGACCAAGGCGTGCACACGCCCGTACTGCTCCGCTTCCCGGAAATCCTTCAACACCGCATCGGCGAAATCGCCAACGCCTTCCGCCGTGCCATTCAAGACAGTTCTTACGGCGGCCGGTATCAGTGCATCTTTCCGATCAAGGTGAACCAGCAGCGCCAGGTCGTCGAGGAAGTTTACCGCTGCGGGCTGCAATACAAGTTCGGTTTGGAGGCCGGTTCCAAGCCTGAACTGTTGTGCGTGTTGGCGCTGGTTGAAGACAACGAGACGCCGATCATCTGCAACGGCTTCAAAGACGCCAGCTACCTGGAAGCCGTCGTCTTAGCCCGGAAGATGGGTAAGACCATCATCCCCGTCATCGAGAAATTCAGTGAACTGGAACTGCTGGTCCAGCAGGCCACGCTGTTCGGCGTGAAGCCGCTCATCGGCGTCCGCGCGAAACTGGCCACCCGCGGCTCGGGCCGGTGGGAATCGTCCGCCGGCGCCGGCGCCAAATTCGGCCTCACCGCCAGCGAACTGATCGACGCCGTCGCGTTTCTGGAACAACGCGGCATGGCGCAGCAACTGAAACTGCTGCACTTCCACATCGGCAGTCAGGTCACCAACATCCGCCGGCTGAAGGAAGCGATCAACGAAGCCGGCCGCATCTACGTCGAACTGGCCCGCGCCGGCGCCGGCATGGAATACCTCGACGTCGGCGGCGGCCTGGGCGTCGACTACGACGGCTCGCAGACCAACTTCGAGTCGTCGATGAACTACTCCCTCGACGAATACGCCCGCGACGTCGTTTACGGCATTCAGACCGTCTGCGACCTGGCCGAGATCGCCCACCCGACGATCATGTCCGAATCGGGCCGGGCCATCACCGCCCACCATTCTCTGACGGTTTTCAACGTGTTGGGCGTGTCTTCGGCGTCACAGTCGCCGGTGCCGCCGCGCCCCGAAGGAACGATGCCCCAGCCGCTCGAACAGCTTTTCGAGACGCTGCACGATCTGACGGCCAAAAACGTCCTTGAAATGTACCACGACGCCGTCAAACAGTACGACGACGCGCTGAATCTCTTCAAACTCGGCTACCTCTCTCTTAAAGAACGCAGCATCGCCGAGAAATTGTTCTGGTCGATCATGCGCGAGGTGCATCGCACTACGGAACGCTTGTCGTACGTGCCCGACGACCTGAAAAACCTCGAAGTGATGTTGGCCGACACCTACTTCTGCAACTTCTCGCTCTTTCAGTCGATCCTCGACAGTTGGGCCATCGGCCAGTTGTTCCCCGTCATGCCGATCCACCGTCTGAACGAACGACCCGACCGCCGCGCCACGCTGGCCGACATCACCTGCGACTCCGACGGCAAGATCGACAAATTCATCGACCTGCGCGACGTGAAGAAAGTTCTGGAACTGCACAAGCCGAACGGCTCGGACTACTTCCTGGGTGTGTTTCTCACGGGCGCGTACCAAGAGACGCTCGGCGACAACCACAATCTTTTCGGCGACGCGCACGCGGTAGACGTGCGGCTGGGTAGCGGCGAGGGGGACGGCGCGCCGTCGCTGGAAATCTCGCGCGGCGACACCATCAAGCAGGCGCTCATCGCGGTCGAGTACGACACCAACGAACTGTTCGATCGGTTGCACCGGCAGTCGCTGGCGGCGGTGGCCGCCGGCCGGTTCGACGCCGAAGACGCCGCCGACCTCGTCGACTTCTTCCGCCGCAGCCTCGCCGGCTACACCTATCTGGAGTAAGACGCCAAACCGCTGTTCTGCCGGCGGTGAAATTCCTTGGAAGATGTCGTCGATCGAAGACGATCGAGTAGGCTTGTACCAGTTCAAACTGCCGGCGCAGAACCTGTCGACGGGTTCACCTTCAACTGCCGGCATCACAACAACGCTTGGCGGGCGGCCGATAGCCGCAAAGATTCCGTCAGCGAATGGTCGCTTTTGGTGGCGCGTGATGGCGACTACGAACTAGCCGTGAAAGCCGATCCGGCCAAGCCGGGGGCCGTTCTTCAGTTCAAAGCCGACGGCGCGATCGTAGCCGCGACCCTCTCTGCCCTCGACGCCCCGACCGTTGCATCGCCCGAGCGCGTTCGGCGCGATGACTCCCAGTCGCGACGCTGGGCCGACGACGTTCGTCGGCATCCTGCCCCTGAAGCCGGGAACAGCCGCGCCGCAGCTGAAGGCGAGCCCCTCGCCGATGGCGGTGTCGGCCTGAAAACGGTTGTTCTGCGACGAAAGTGACCGCGCCAATCTCGAATTGGCTCGAGTGAAACAAACAACTGGAGAGACCGCACCAATCTTGCAAGTCTCAAGAATCCTTGCATTTGCAGTTAGACGCGGTCAAAGTGCAACGGCAACCGGTGCAATTGGGGCATTTTCCTGAGCAAGTGGCTCCGCACTTACTGCACTTCGAGCAATCGGGAACAGGAGCATAGCCACAGTCCCCGCATTCCGCCTCTCCGCATATTACGCCGGCACGGATGTAAGTCGGTAAGTTTTCGATCGCGACCGGTTTCCTATAATACTTCGCGGCGAGCGGGGTTCAACACCGGGAGGTGCATCGTGCAAGACGAGTATCAAGATCCGCGCGGCTATTCCG
>JBOFFD010000433.1:0-6293 GCA_051648425.1 Planctomycetia bacterium | reverse complement strand
GCGTGGATCAGTTACGGCGACGTCCGGCTGGGCCAGGGTCGCGAGAACGCGAAGCAGTTTCTGAAAGACAATCCGGAACTGTACGCCGAACTGCGGGCTAAGATTCTGGCGAAGCGGATGACGGAGCCGGCGGCGGCCGTCCCGGTCGTCGACGACGGTGAAATCGACGACGACGGCGAAATCCTCGACGACGAGGCGCCGGTGGCGAACGGCCGGGCCAAGGGGCGCTGATCGACCGGCGTCGCGGTGTCGGGCCGGCCGCGATTGGCGGGCCGATGGGTTTTCCTGGGAAAAGGCGATTCATGATGCCGGACGTTCGACGCCGTTTCCTACCCCTGTTCGCCGTATTGCTACTGACGGCCCCGCCGTCGGCCCGCGCCGCCGACGTCCCCGTCAAGGACGGTGGCAAGCCGACGGCGACCAAGGAAGAAGCAACCGAGGAGGCGCTAGCCGACCAAGGGCTGCGCACGCTTCGCGCGATTGAAGCGGCGAACCGCCGGGCCATCCGCCGCGCCCAGGTGTCGGTCGTCTCGATCTTCTTGTTGGACGGACGTCGGCCGCCGCCGAGTCCGTTCGACGGCCGGCTGGGCGGCCGCAGCCTGCAATCGTCGATCGACAACGCCGACAACGCCGAGTTCCAGCCCGTCGGCTACGGCAGCGGGGTGGTCGTCGACGCCGCCGGTTTGGTACTGACCTGCTACCACGTCGTCCGCGGCGCCATCGAGGAAGGGCAGCGCCTCCAAGTGCGCGCGTTCGACGGCGAACGCTACGACGCCACCATCCACGCCGCCGATCCGCGAAGCGATCTGGCGGTGCTGAAGCTGACGCCCACTGCAACCTCGGGCGTCGTCGCGGTTTCACTCAAGCCGATCGTCGTCGCCGAGGGTGAAAAACTGGCTCCCGGCGACTTCGTCTTCGCCATCGGCAACCCGTTCAACTCGGCCGCCCGCGACGGGGCCACCAGCGCGTCTTGCGGCATCATTTCCAACATCCGCCGCCGCCCGGCGCCCGTCAACACCGCCTTCGGCGGCGTCGACACCCACATCTACATTCAAGGCACGCTGCTGCAAAGCGACGCCCGGCTCAACCTCGGCATTTCGGGCGGCGCGCTGGTCGACCTGGAAGGCCGACTGGTCGGCGTGACGATGGCGCTGGCGGCGACCGTTGGCGGCGAGGCCCCCGGCGGCTACGCCTGCCCGACCGACGCCCTCACCCGCCGCATCATCGCCACGCTCAAGGACGGCCGCGAGGTCGAGTACGGCTTCATGGGAATCCAACCCACCTCCTTCGAGACGCCGCCCGGCGCCTCGGTCGACAACATCATCCTGCCCGACGTGGAACGAGCGGGGCTGCGCATCGGCGACGTCATCACCGCCATCGACGGCAAGCCGATCCGCGGGCCGGCCGATCTGGTGCTGGCCGTCGGCAGCCTTGCGGTCGGCAGCAAACTGAAGGTGAAGGTTTTTCGGGGCGGCGAGACCGTGGATTTGACCATTCCGCTGGCCAAGTTCCCCGTCAACGAAGCGAGCCTGGGGAAGATCGTGGCGACGAAGAAACGGCCGGTGTGGAACGGCCTGCGGGTCGACCACCTGAGCGTGCTCGCCGGCCGCGTCACCTTCGGCGCCAATCCGGTGCGGGCCTACTCGAACGGCGTGGTGGTGCGCGAAGTAGAACCGGGAAGCTTGGCCGAGAAGGAACGGCTGCAACCGGGAACGGTGGTGACGAAGTTCAACGGCCGATCGATCTTCTCGCCCGACGAATTCGACGCGACGGCCGCCGCCGCCCGCGGCTCGGTGACGCTGACGGTCGAAGGCGACCGTGAAGTCGTCTTCCCTGCGGCGCCCGACAAGTAGCGGGCTTTCGTCCATTGGAAGCGGATTCTTCTTAGAGCCTCATAGCCCGCCGCGCGAGCAAGGGATTCCGAGAACCGCTCGACGGCGAAAGCCCGACCGGCGAAAGCCCGACCGGCGAAAGACGAAGCCATCGGAGTAGGAATCCCTTGCTCGCGCGGCGGGCTGTGAGGGGAGTTTAGAAACATCCTATTCGTCGGCGTCGAGGCCGAAGAGGGCGACCAGGGCTTCGCGCAGCCCGCGCGGCGAACCGCTGTTGGCTTCGTCGCGCAGCGCGGTCTTCGGCGGATGCAGGAACTTGTTTTTAAGACGGTGCGCGAAGACGCGGATCTTTTCCTTGTACTCCTCCGGCACGCCGTTCAGTTGACCCATCAGCCGATCGAGTTCCTGCTGCGTGATCCGTTCGCAGTGCATTTCCAGCTTGCCGATGATCGGCCCCGACTGTTGTCGCGCCAGCGTCGCCTGGAACGCCGCCGTCTCGGCGTCGATGATCTTCAGCGCCTGGTCGAGATCCTTTTCCCGCGCCCGCAGCGTTCGGTGACGCACTTTTTCCAAGTCGTCGATGTTCCAAAGCCAGACGTTTTCGAGGTTGCCGATCTCCTTGGCGAAGTCGCGGGGCACGGCGATGTCGACGATGGCGATCCACCGTTGCCGGCGGGCGTCCATGATCTTGCGGAACTCCTCGACCCCGACGAGGGCTTGCTCGGCGCCGGTGCTGCTGACGACGATGTCGGCCTGACACAAGACGTCGTGCAGCTTCGTCAAATCATGCACGGAAACGGTCGGTCCGCCGCCGGCGGCGAAGCGCGCCGCCAGCGCCTCGGCGCGCGGCAGGCTGCGGTTGCACACCATCAGTCGGCCGGGTTTCAGTTCCGCCAAGTGGCGCAGCGTCAGTTCCGCCATCTTACCCGCGCCTAAGACGAGCACCGTCTTATCGTCGAAACGGTCGTAGACGCCGCGCACGTACTCCACGGCCGCGCTGGCGATCGACAGCTTGCCGCGCGACAACGTCGTTTCCGTCTGCACCCGTTTGGCGGCGGCGAACGCCCGCTGGAACAAGGTGTGCAGCACCGGGCCGGCGGTGCCGTGATCGACGGCGCATTGATACGCCTGCTTCGCCTGACCGAGAATCTGCGCTTCACCCAGCACGAGGCTGTCCAACCCCGACGCCACTTGAAACAGATGCTCGGCGACGGAGGCGTCGGCGTGGAAATAGAGGTGTTCGTAGAAGTCGGTGAGCGGCAGGCCGTGGAAGTCGGCCAGGAATCGGCACAGGTCGTCGGTGTCGGGGGGGGGCAGGACGCCGGCGGCGACGGTCCCCTCGGCCCGCTGGCTGGCGGCGTACACCTCGGTGCGGTTGCAGGTGCTGAGGATGGCGAACTCGTCGGCCGGGTGGACGGCGCGCAGCCGATCGAGCGCGGTGAAGAGCTTGTCGCCCTCGATCGTCAACCGTTCCCGCAGCGCGACCGGCGTCTTCCAGTTGAATCCGATGCACAACAGGCTCACGGCGCGGCTCCCGGGACCGTCCCGCCGGCGGGCGCCATGTGCCCGGTGCCGAACAGCGGATCGCCGAGCACGCTGACCAAAACGACGGCGGCGGCGGCGAGCGTCCAGACGGCCATCCGTCGGCCGCGGTTTTCCGGATGATACCGCCGATGCACCAAAACGGTGAAAACCAACCACGACGCCCCGGACGTGAGCACCTTCGGGTCGGTCAAACTCAGTTGCCGCAGCGACAGACCCAACAGCAGGGCGAGCGTCAACAGGCAGTACGCCAGATAGACGGAACCGGTGTTGACGCGGTCGAGCCGTTCCAAGCTGGGCAGCGTCAAGCCGCCGGAAAACGGCCCGCGCTTGAGTTGGCGGGTCTTCACCAAATACATCACGGCGGCCGCGGCGGCGATGAGGACGACGCCCGTTCCCAACAGGTACGCGACGCCGTGGGCGACGCCCAAGATGCGAACGCCGCCGCGCGGGTCGGGCAGGTTCTGTTCGGGCAGCGTCCAGGCGAAGACGATGAGGCCGAGGGTGACCGGCAGAATGAACAAGCCCATCGCGAAACGGCGGTCGCGCACGAGCAGGTACAGGTAGATGAGGCTGATGAGCCAACTGACGACGATCAGTGAATCGAACTGCGTGCCGATGGGCAGCCGGCCCATGACGACGGCGCGGTTCGCCAGAAACAAGGTTTGGGCGACGATGCCGGCGATGGCGAAACCGGTGGCGCCCCAGCGCGCGGCCCGCACCGGCCAGAGGGCGCGGGCGATTTCCGACGCCATGCCGACGGCGTAGCTGGCGGCGAAACAGGTGATGGTGATCCGGCTGGCGAAATCCATACGGCGGCGTCGGCTCGGCGATGCGGGGAAGACGGACAAGGGGGCGGGCCATCCGGCCCGCCGTTCGTCGATCCCTCGACCCCCCCCCGGTCGTATTATGGCGCGGCAGGCGAAAAAGACTTCCCCCGCGGAGGGAAGTCGAGGGAAAAGAGAGAGACCGGGTATCGAGCCTATTTCCCGGTCGACTGCGCCGCTTGGTGGACGGCCGGCAGCAGATCGTTCAGTTCCTCGATCCGCAACATGCGAATGTCTCGGACGGAGATCGCGAACCAGGGGAGCGAGCGTGATAGATCCATCGAAGCCAAAACGCACGTCACGGCGTTGACCTGCGGGCCGCCGAAGTAGACGCTTCCCTGCTGCCGGGTGAAGCCGTGGCGCGCGAGCACCCGCTGGATTTCTGAAGAGGCGTTGTTCCAAGAAGGCCCGGAATACGCCCGCTGCAGCCTGTCGGTATCCATGTCGAAGGCGATGGCGTACATTCGACCGTCCGGAGCAGGGCTGGAAGACTTTTCAGAACGGGTCTGAACTGCGGGAGCGTCGAACAATACAGCGGTCGTCATTGAACCCCTCCTCACGATATGTGAAAAGTACTCTACGACGACAGGCGGCGACAGGCGGCGACGGAAACGGTCCGTCGTCGAACGACGGCCGAAAACGCCGACGGGGCCGGGTTCCCGAAGGAAACCGACCCCGTCGCGGGATTCGGAGGGCGCGACGCCGGAGGGCGTCGCGGGGGATCAGAACAGTTCGTCGACGACCTTGCCGTCGCCGAAGGTGCCGACCAACTTGATCGGGCGGCCGTTGGGCGAGCGGAGTTCGGTCTGCGGGTCGATGCCCATCGACTTGTAGAGGCTGGCGAAGAGGTTCGAGACATCGACCGGACGGTCGGCGATCGTGACGCCGTCCTTGTCGGTCGCGCCGATGACTTCGCCGCCCTTCATGCCGCCGCCGCCGACGACGACCGACCAGCAACCAGGCCAGTGGTCGCGGCCGCCGTCCTGGTTGATCTTCGGGGTGCGGCCGAAGTCGCCCATCCAGCAGATGGTGGTGGTCTTCAAGAGGTCGCGCTGATTCAGGTCTTCGATGAGGGAGGCGAAGCCCTTGTCGAGTTGGGCGAGGTGGGGCATGCCGCGGTTCATGCCGCCCATGGCGTTGCCGGTGCCGGCGAGGGCGTTGAAGATGCCCTGGTGCATGTCCCAGCCGCCGAAGCCGACTTCGATGAACGGAACGCCGATTTCAACCAGCCGACGGGCGAGGAGGCAGTTGCGACCGAACTGCGAATCGCCGTAGCGGTCGAGGGTGCCCTTGTCTTCCCTGTCGATCTTAAAGGCGTCGAGCGCCTTCGAGGTCATCAAGTTGAAGGTCTTGCCGTAGATGGTTTCGTGGTCGGTGGGAAGTTCGCCGCGCCGCTGCTTGACGAACTGGGTTTCGACCTTCTCCAGCACTTCCTTGCGGCGGGCGAAGCGGTCTTCGGCCACCGGGGGACGGAGGTTGGGGATGGGGTCGTTGCCGGCGTTGACGCGGAACGGGGCGAAGTTGGTGCCGAGGAAGCCGGGGCTGACGCCAGGGCCGGCCAGGCTGATATGGCCGGGGATCTCGAACTCGCCGGGGGTGTTGTACTTGGCGGCGACGGCGCCGATGGCCGGATGCACGACGGTGGGAACCGGCGCGAAGGCGGTGTGGCCGATGTAGGTGCCGCGTTCGTGGGCCCCGTCGCGGCTGTTGTACGAGCGCAGGATGTTCAGGTGCTTCATGACCTTGGCCATCTGCGGCATATGCTCGCAGATTTGGCCGGCGCCGGTGGTGGCGATCGGTTTGAACTCGCCGCCGTTCTTGCTTTCCGGCTTCAAGTCCCAAAGGTCGATGGTGGCCGGTCCGCCGCCCATCCACAAGAGGATCATGCTGCGGTTCTTGGCCGCCTTGCCGGCGGCGCGGGCGGCGTGCACCGAGTCGATCCAGTTCATCATCGGCAGGGCCATGCCCGCGGCGCCGACGTGCTTCACGAAGTGCCGGCGCGACATGCCGGACCACAGGGGGTTCATTCGCTTCCCTTTCATTCAATCCGTCGGAACCACCGGGCCGTCCGTCGGCCGCGGGCTGTCGAATC
>JBOFFD010000432.1:0-1709 GCA_051648425.1 Planctomycetia bacterium | reverse complement strand
TCTTGCCGTCGGGCGCGAAGCGGACGCAGTCGACGATGTTGGCGTGACCTTTCAGTTCGCCCGCCGGCTTGCCGTCGGCGGGATTCCACAGGCGGACGAGGCCGTCAAGGCCGCTGGTCGCCAGCAGTTTGCCGTCGGGAGCGAACGCGAGGGAGTAGACCGGTCCGCCGTGGGCTTCCCACGAACGGAGAGATTTTCCGTCGTCGGTGTTCCACAACGTCGCTTTTTTGTCGAAGCCGCCGCTGGCCAGCATCTTGCCGTCGGGGGAGAAGGCGACGGCGTAGACGAGGGCGTCGTGACCGCGCAGTTCGGCCGGCAGTCCCGCCGGGGCGGCGCCGACAAAGAAC
The DNA here is from genome assembly GCA_051648425.1 of Planctomycetia bacterium. Classification (GTDB taxonomy): domain Bacteria; phylum Planctomycetota; class Planctomycetia; order Kolteriales; family Kolteriaceae; genus JBOFFD01. The sequence continues at coordinate 1,362 of JBOFFD010000432.1, read as the reverse complement.
AGGGTCGCCGCGATGGTTGCCGCTGAACGTTCGAGCATGTCGACCTCGGCACTGCGCTGGGGGGGGTGGGAAGAGACCTCGAACTTTCGTTGTGGCAGATCGCCCGGCGACTTCAACCCCAAGGCGTGTGAAGTGGGCGGACCAAGGCGGACGTGGTCGATCTTTCCGATGAAAACACCGTGGGAACATTGGCGGCGTCGAACTCGGCTTCCTAAGATGCAGCCGTTTCACTTAGCAGCTTTGTAAAACATTCCGAGGTCGCCGCCGTCGGGAAAACAACCTCCGCGCCGCAAGCGGACGAACGGGAGGACGCAGTGTCGGTACGCATGCACCTCGGCGAGTCGGGAGGCCTTTGGTCGGGCCGACACCTCGTCGGTTTGGAACCGTTGTCGGCGGACGACGTCGCCACCATTCTCGACGTCGCCGACGCTTTCCGCCGGGAAAACCCGCGGCGGTCGTGGAACTCGCTCATCGGCAAAGTCGTCGTCAACCTCTTCTTTGAAGACTCGACCCGCACCCGTACCAGCTTCGGGCTGGCGGCGCGCAAGCTGGGGGCGAACGTCGTCGAGTTCGCCGCCAAGTCGTCGAGCGTCAACAAAGGCGAGTCGTTCATCGACACCGCCCGCAACCTGGAAGCGCTGGGGGCGGACCTGGTGGTGGTGCGGCACAAGACGCCCGGCGCCCCCCAACTACTGACGAAGTATTGCGGCGCCACGATCGTCAACGCCGGCGACGGACCGCACGAACACCCCACCCAAGGACTTCTCGACGTCTTGACGATCCGCCAGGTCAAAGGGTCGGTGGCCGGCCTAACGGTGGGGCTGGTGGGCGACATCGCGCACAGCCGGGTCGCCCGCAGCAACATTTGGGCGTTGCAGAAGTTGGGCGCCAAGGTGATCGTCTGCGGACCGCGGACGCTGGTGCCGCCGGAAATCGAACGGCTGGGGGTCGAAATCAGTTACGACCTCGACGCCGTCATTCCGCGCTGCGACGTGGTGAACATCCTGCGGATTCAGTTCGAGCGTCAACAGACCGGCCTTTTCCCGTCGATCCGCGAGTACGCCCACCTGTTCGGGGTCGACGGTCGGCGAATGAGCCTAGCGAAGCGGGACGTGTTGATTTTGGCGCCCGGCCCGATCAATCGCGGCGTCGAAATCTCGCCGGACGTGGCGGACGGCCCCAACAGTAAGATCTTGGAGCAGGTGGCCAACGGCTTGGCGGTGCGGATGGCGGTGATGCACCTGCTGTGCGGCGACCCCGCGCCGACGGCGGATCGACGAATCGACGGCGCGTTGCAAAGGGTCGGCGCGTGAGCCAGAAAGTCGTTTGCATCACCGGCGGCCGCATCATCGACCCCAGCCA
>JBOFFD010000431.1:0-3942 GCA_051648425.1 Planctomycetia bacterium | reverse complement strand
CGCCTCCAGCGTCGCCCGTTCGGCGTCGGTCAATCGGACGATGTATTTCTTCACGGCTCGACTCCTCCTTGGTCGACCCATCGTCTCATCCCGCCGCCCCCTACGCCACCCCAGTTTTTTTGCTTGACGGACCACTAGGCGCTTTTTGCGGCTCGCCGGCCGTCGTCGCATCACGTAAACTGGATGTGGGCGTGTCTAGATCGGCCGGCCGTCGATCTCCCTCCGGCGCCCGACCGCTGCGACGGTGCGTCGCGCCCCTGGAGTTTGCCTCTTTTGCTCGATTCCCTCTGGTCCGAACTGTTTACGCTGCTCGCCCCCGCGAGACACGTGCTGCTCGTGTCGCACGTTCGGCCCGACGGCGACGCCCTCGGATCGGAAATCGCCTTCGCCGAGTTGTTGACGCAGCTCGGCAAGACTTCGACCATCTACAACCCCAGCTCGACGCCCAGCCGCTACGCCTTCCTCGACGACGACCCGCCGCGTCTGTTGGGCCAGGTCGACGGCCAAGGCGAACCGCCCCGCGCGCCCGACGCGTTGGTGATCCTGGACACCGGCTCGCGGTCGCAGCTCGCGGGCCTCGTCGGCTATATCGACGGGCTGACCTGCCCGAAGGCGGTCGTCGATCATCACGTGACGCAAGACGACCTGGGGGCGCTGCGGCTGGTCGACGTGACGGCGCCGGCGTGCGGCATGATGGTGCTGCGGGCGTTCGACGCCTTCAAAGTCCCGCTGACGCCGCGGGCCGCCCAAGCGCTGTTCGTGGCGGTGGCAATGGACACCGGCTGGATGCGGCACCCGTCGACGAACCCGGCCGTCTTTGAAGCGATGGCCCGTTTCACCGCGGCCGGCGCCAAGCCGAACGAGGTCTACCGTCGGCTGTACGAAACCAACTCGAAGCAGCGATTGAAGCTGCTCGGACGAATGCTGGGCAACCTGCAGCTTCACGCCGAGGGCCGCATTTCGACGGCGACCGTCACGCTCGCCGAGATCGCCGCCGCCGAAGCCCACCCGATGGACACCGAAGACTTCATCGACCCGCTGACGTCGATCGTCGGCGTCGAGGCGGCGCTGCTGTTCATCGAGCAAAAGGGCGGCGGCACGAAAGTGAGCGCCCGCAGCCGGGGCGGTTTGGATTGCAGCGCCTTGACGAGCCTGTACGGCGGCGGCGGCCACAAGGCGGCGGCCGGCGCCCAGACTACAATGTCCATTAGTGAAGCCCCCGCCGTCGTGATCCCCGAAGCGATCCGCCGTCTCGCCGCCGCAACTTCCCCCTGACCCGCCGCGTTCTCCCTAAATCAGGCGTTCCATCATGAACAACCCGCCTCCCGCCGTTCGTCCGCGCCGCGTCGAACTGCGCAACCTCGACCTGCCCACGAAAGCACTCGTTTTCGTGCTGTTGGCCGGCGCCGGGTTCGGGTATCTCGCCGCGCTCGTCAACCTGTTCACCGCCCACGCCGGCGCCGACGGCCGGCAGACGGTGAAGGTCGAAGAGCTGGGCCGGCTGGTGCGGGAGAAGGGCGTCGCGGCGGCCGTCAAGGCCGTCGGCGAGTCGCTGGGCATGGACGACGTCGTCAAGCACTACCACGGCTCCGGGTACGGCGTCACGCAGTTGGAGGCCAAACTCAACGGCAGCATGCGCGACATGCTGTTCATTTCGTACGGGGTCGACGACGCCGAAACGCGTGATCTGGCCGAAAAGCAGCGGCTGCAACTCATCGAGTGGTCGCACCTGCCGCAGAATCTTCGCAAGAAGGCCTACGAAACCGGCATGCCAATGAACCCCGACACCGGCCTCGCCGACTTCAAGAAGTTCACCGACGCCTTCGGCGGCGACAAGCCCGACCCGAAGAAGGCCGAGGAGCTTGAACTCGACCCCAGCGCGATCGCCGGTCTGGTGGAACAGGCCTGCATCGAGTGTCACGCCGCCGGCAGTCCCGACCCGACCGCGTCGCGCATGCTGCTGGAAACGTATCAGGACATCGAAAAATACTGTTCCGAAGACCATGGCGTCAGTTACCAAGCCCTGGCCCTCACCACCCACAACCACCTGTTCGGCTTCCTGGTGGTCTTCGGTTTGACCGGCTTCCTCGTCAGCATGACCAGTTGGCCCGCCGCCTTCCGGTTCGTCGCCGCCCCGCTCGCCTTGACGGTCCAACTCGTTGAAGTGGCCTGCTGGTGGCTGGCCAAGGGCGATGTTTTCTACGCCCAGGCGATCTTTTACTTGGGCGGCGCGGTTGGCGCCGCGTTGGCCTTGCAGATTTTCTCGACGCTCCTCGACCTGATGATCCGTCGCCGCGACCCCGCCTAGTACACTTTCCCGGCGTCGTTCCGCTTCATCCAGCGGCGGATGTCGACCACCGTGTCGAAGTCGGCCGCCGGGAGTTCTTCGTCCGCCGCCCAAACCACGGCGGCGCCGTGCTTTTTGGCGGCGTGGTGCAGCAGCCGCGCCAACCGCGCCGCGTCGGCGTCGGTCACGTCCGCCTGGTCGACCAAGATCAGCGCCGGGTGGTGGACGACCGCCTCGGCCGTCGCCAGCCGCGCCGCGTCGAACGGCGCCAGGGCGTCGCACCGCGTCCGCCGCCGATGCGCCAGACCGACGGCGTCCAGCGCCTCGGCGATCGCCCCCGCCCGCTGCAACCACGGCAGCGCCGCCGACCGCGCCAGCGCCTCCGACAGCAAGCCGTTCACCGTCCGCGACCTCTGCTCGGCCCGCAGTTCGCCGTTGAACCGCGTCACGCGCCGTCGCGCCGCCCCGGCTTCGTCGGGAGCCGGGGTCTGTCGGCCCCACGCGCCCGCCGCTCGACCGTCCAGCAACGTAAAGAAGTCGTCGCGCCGATCGGCGGGCAGTCCTAAGACCGCCGTGAATTCCGCTTCATCGATCGTCCAGGAATCGCATTCGAGCGTCGAAGCGCCTCGCCCGTCGACGGCGTCGATCGGGAACCGGAGTTCGTCGATGGTCAGCGCCGGCATCGAAACTCTTTTCCATCGTTGAAAGCGGCGAAACCAAAATCCATGCCGGGAGATCTTCGTTCGCCACCGCTTTCCGCAGCGGCGCGTCCGGTGTTTAACCGGTGGCGCCGGCTTTCGTTCCGCGAAACAGTATCTTTAGGGATCGCGCGGCGGTCGTGGAGTTTTCGTCGCGGAAGGAGGAGGCGCCATGCGGGGTTTGGTCTTGAGACGTGGTCCGTTCTTCCTCGTCGCGGCGTCGGTTTTGGCGGCCGGCGGGCCGGCGTTCGGTCAAGCCGACGACTGGGCGTCGCCCGAATTCCGCCCGCGGCTGGTGTTGAACGCCGGCGGGCCGACGGCGTCGGTCCGGGCGCTTGATTTCTCGGCCGACGGTCGAAGGCTGTACGTCGGCGGGCTGGACAAGGCCGTTTACGCCTACGACGTCCGCGGCGACGAGCGGAACGTTTTTCGCACCGCCGCCCGCCGCGCGGTCTACGCCCAAACGCTGCGTTGGGAAATCGCCCGCGGCCTGCGCGGCGCCGTTTTCGCCGTCGCCGCCTCCCCCACCGAACCGCGCGTCGCCTTCGGCGGCTACTCCGCCCGCGACTCCCTGGGCGACATCGTCGTCTACGACGTCGACGGCCGGCGCGTCGACCGCCTGCTCACCGGCCACCGCCAGACCGTCGTCTCGGTGAAGTACCACCCCGAGGGCAAGCGGCTGCTGTCGTGCGGCCTCAATGGCGAGCTGCGATCGTGGACGTTGCAAACCGGCGAAAGCGTTGTGGTGCAGCCCGCCCATGATCGGCTCGACGCCCCGCTGCCGATCGCCTGGCTCGACGGCGAAACCGCCGTGTGCAGCCGCCCGAATCCACCCACGAACGACGGCTCCATCGACTGGCGGCTGGTGAAACTCCGCAAGGTCGGTCTGCCGGCGTTCACGGCGGTCGACTTCCCAGAACTGCACACCGGGCGAATCACGGCGCTGGCCGTCGACGG
>JBOFFD010000430.1:0-24737 GCA_051648425.1 Planctomycetia bacterium | reverse complement strand
GGGTCGCCGACGCGATCCAGCTCGTCCCCGCGCTCTGGTACGCGGCCCAGGTCGCCGCGCTGTCGGCGGCCAGAGCCGTCGTCGACGGCATCGGCGCGGCCGTCGAGGCCGCCGGCGGCTGGCTCGACGCGCTCAACTTCGTTCCCGCCGCCTGGGCGATGGCCCAGCGCGCCGCCGGATCGGCGCTGCAGTTCATCGTGCAGCAGCTCGCCAACCTGCTGGCCCTAATGCCGGGCCTGCCGACCTGGCTCGGCGGCGGCAAGGAAAGTAGCTGGGCGGGGACCGTCCAGGCGTTCGCGGACGACCTTTCGACCGGCCTGGCCGAGATCGACAAGGCCGCCGCCCAGGCCGGCCCCAGCGTGTCGCAGGGGGCCTTGGAAGGCATCCGGTCGCTGCGGACCGGAATCGACGACGCTCTCGCCGGCGCGCAGAAGAACCTCGACGCGGCCGAGCCGACGAAGAAATGGTCGGACTCGCTCGGCGAGTGGTCGACGAAGGTAAACGACGCCGCCGACGCCGCCGCGAAGACGCTCGCCGACGGTTCGATCAAGGGTACTGCGGCCGCCGCCGCGGCGATCGAGAGCCAGAAAGACGCTGAGACGAAGAAGGGCAAGGAAGCCGGCGAGACGAAGGCGGCCGAACGCGGCAGCGTGGAGGCGTATACCGCCGCGATGAAGGGCAACCTCGCCAATCGCACTGCCGACGCGCAGTTGAAGGAACAGAAGAAGACCAACACGCACTTGGGTAAGTTGGTCGCCAAAGACTCTACGGTCCCGTTGCAACCAGCGACCGGCTTCTAAGTCGATCTGAAAAATAAGTCCGGCCGCCGTTCGCTCGCTGCGACAACCAGCGGGGAGGGCGGTCGAACATGGCGAAGGCGACGGTAAGACTTTACGACCAGGAGGCCGAAGAGGGTCTCAAGCGCGAGCGAAAGTACACCCTCACCTACATCGTCGAACACGCGCTCCGCACGGAAGAACCACTCAGCCTGGGACTCGCGCTCTTCGGTCAACTCCCGTCAATCGGCTCGCCCTACTCTTTCCACGGCAAGATCGACCTCGGCGCCCGCTGCAATTCCCGCAAATGGAAGCGCGTCGACGGCAGCGAAACCTCCTGGCTGGTGACGTGCCTTTTCGACAGTAAAGTCGACGAAGAGAAGGAAGAAGAAAACCCGGAGGACCGCACGCCCGACGTCGAACACGGCTGCGCGGAATTCACCCGCGCGTTCGACCGCGAAGTGAACGAGGACGGCTCGCCGGGTGGCCCGGTTCTCAACGGCGCCGGCCAGCCGTTCGGCGCGCCCGCCGAGATCGACGACTCGCGGCCCGTCTTAGTCATCGAGCGGAACGAGCCGAACTTCACCGTGAAGCTGCAATTGGAGTACAAAGACGCCGTCAACGACGATCAGTTCTACGGCGAGGAACCGGGCTGCTGGAAGATGAAATGCCCGACGGCGCGGCTCGTGAAGGAGGGCGAGCTGCGCTACCACCGCGTCCGCTACGAGATCCACCACAACGAAAACAAATGGTTCAAAGAGATCCTCGACCAAGGACTGTACAAGAAGTCCGGCAATACGCTGGAGCCGATCAAAGACAAGGACGGCCAAGCGGTCACCGAGCCGGTCAACATGAAGGACGGCGACAAGCTGCCCGACGGCGAAACCCACTTCATCAAGTTCAAGGCGTACAAACGTAAGCCGTTCCGCAAGCTGCGGCTGGAGGTTTAAGATGCGGCCCGGAGAATTGATCTTAGCGCCGGCCGCCGCCGGCGACTTTCTCACCGCCGCCGACATCGTCCGCCTCGCCGTCCGCGCCGTCGCCGCCCTCGTCGCGGCGATGGCGGAAACCCTACGCGGCCTCACGGCCGAACAGAACCGCAAGATCGCCGAAATGTGGACGGCCTTCGACCGGCGGCTGCGGCGGGTCGAAACGACCGGTGTCAAACGGCCGACGCGCGGCGCGAAGAAAACGTTCCTGTTCGGCAAACTGGCCGGCGCCCTGGCCGAGGGCGGCACCGCGGAAATGAAGCTCGTCGACGCCGCCGGAGCGGAGCAGGGGTCGCGCGTGACGGTTCGGGAAGAGTTCGGCGCGGCGGCCGCCAACGCGAAGGGTCTCGCGGTCTGGATCGACAACTGGTCGGCGTTCGCCTTCCTGCCGAAGTGCGAGTAAGAACATGGGCGGTCGAATCCCACTGCTCGACGGCTGCGGCTGCTGCTGCGATCCGGTCCGCCAATACTGGACGCCGTGGCGGCCGCCGTTGGCGTTCTCGCTGCCCATTCCCGGAATCAGCCCGTATCAGCCCACCGCGATCGTTCTTAAAGCGAGCGCGCCCGGCGAAGTCGGATTGGAGAAGGAATTCAGGCCGAACATCGACGCCGACGGCATGAGTTACATCCAGGCCCACCTCGGCATCGAAGGTTTCCTGCTGGTCAACGCCGGCGGTACTTCTTACACCCGCCGCGACCCCGGCGGCGACACGTCGTGGCGGCCGGTGGAAGCGACCGTCGTTCTCGTCGGCAGTGAACTTTGGTTGACCCGGCTCTACATGGAGACCGACGCCGGCGACGTGGAGTACGTGCGCGACGGCGTCGATAAGATCGGCGAGCGCTGGCGGAAGGGGCCGTCGCACACCCACCCGGACACGACCTGCCTCAGTTGGATTATCAGTCAATGCGACACGGCCCGGGCGCGGCCGATTCCCGACAGCTACAGCGACTTTCTTTCGGCGACGTTTACGCACGAAGGGGGTTGCGATCCGCTGCCGACGCCGTGCTTTCACAGATTGGGCCTCCAGGAAAACCGGTACATCGGCCCCATTGCCACGGAAGGCGACTTCGCGGCCGCGCTGGTAGCCATGCAGGAGAACCCCGGCCCGTCGCAGATCATTACAAATTTGATCGGCACGGGTTGTACTTTCGAGGGGGCGCACGGGGTGCTCGCTGGATGGAGCGTCGAAAGCTTCAAAGCGTTCATGCTTAGCGGGGCGATTGGTCACACATGTACGACGAGCGGCGGAACGCTGAGTACGGGTCAGATCGCCGGCGTTCAAATCTGCGACGGGTGGGTCGTCGGCTGCACGTACATCGCCGCCGGCGTGAACTATGCGAACCAGGCCGTGCGTCACACCTTCCCCGACTGTGGAGCGCCTAGTTACGATTCGGTCGGAACGTGCGGCGGGACAGACTTAGTGAACAGTCTTTTGGAACACAACGTTAAAGTGGGATTGGCCTCGGTGCCGGGCGTTGGTCTTAGAAACTGCTTGTTTGGAGGTCAGTACGCCGAAAGTAGAATAGGGCGACGAGTGGGCGAGTATGACGGCGATCGTATCGTCGGGAGCTTCAACGCATCGGGAATCCATAGCAACGCCGGCATCCCAGGCGGGCACCGTCGAGCGGGGTTCGCTTTCTTTTACCGGCCGCCTTACGCCGCCAGGGACGCCGCCGCCGTGCCGCTTGGGTCGCTCGCGTGGACCAGATACGACCGACCCGACGTTCCTTCTGGATCAATGGATTGGTGCAGTCCGCCGTACACAAGGCCGGTCGAGGGGTGTATTACTCCGTTCGGATTCTCTGAATGAAATGCCCGCACGAACTTACCAACGGGGCGACGACGTTCTGTACGCTGGCGGAAGCCGGTTTCCGAGCGTCCGGAAATACATGCGCGGAGTGCCGATCCGAGTGGTCGGACGGCCCTCCGACCCTGGAACGGCCGACGTCGGTAGTGCTGCAACTGAGATCGGTCTTCGCGCCGGCGCCCGACGCCCCGAGGCTGCCGACGGTCGAAGTCTACGGCCCGCCTCGGCCGCTCCGCGTCCGGTCGAACTGCCTGCACAAGTCGAACACGCCGATCGAGCGGGCGTCATGCCGTTGCCCGTTGCTCGACGTGTACGGGTGCGACTGCCCCGAAGCCGCCAACGGCGGCCGGACGACGCTCGCCGCCTGCGAGCGCTGCCCGGCCTGGGAAGCGGATTGAGGCTCCTCTCACAGCCGAAAACCCCCTCGGCCGCCGGTCGTTGCGACCGTTCTCCTCCGCGTTTCCCACCGTGATGAAGCGTACCGCCCGATTTTGCTGGGCTGGCGTTTATGCAACGGCTGATGTATATTATGCAACGACGCGATGGAGGTATCGGGAATGTCGGATGAACCCCAAAGGAAGGCCGTCAAGGTCGGCGTCCAGAAGGGCGGCGGCCCGCCGCCTGGGTATCGGTGGTCCATCCAGATCCTTGATCGAGCGTTCGACGAGGCGATGAGCATCCTGGACGCCGACCAGTACGACCATATCGCTCGGCAGTTTCGCGAGCTGGCCAGCCAAGAGGACGTCACCCACAGCGACACCGTGGACGTCCGCCCGATCGAGGATTTTCATGAACTGCGAGACAAGGGCGGCGTTTTGAAAAGACTCAACGTCCGCGTCTTCTTTTTCGTGCACAAGCCGACCGGCGCCATCGTCGTCCTCGGCGCGATCAAAAAGGAAAACGACGGAGCGACGCCGATCGGCGACAAGGTCACGATGAGACGCCGCAAACGGCTTTTCCTCGAATCGGTCGAACCGCACGAAAGCTGAAGCACGGAGGCCCTTGCGGCTCGTCCGGCGGTTCCACGGCGATCCGGCCGTGACGGAATGAAAGCAAGCGGACGGCGACGCCGTCGCGGTCTCAGTCTTCCACGGCGATGAGCCGTGGCGAATTGAACACTTGACACTTGAACACTTGAATACTTGGAATGAACCCATGCTGAAAGAGATGGAACCGTACGCCGGCCTGCCCGAGCAGGCGAAACAGGCGGTGTTGGCTCTGTCGGTCGTCATGGAAAGGATCCGGTCGCTGCCGAAGGCGGACCGCGACGACCTGTACGAACTGGTCGGAGCCATCCGGGAGGAAACCGACGACGAAACCCGTCGCGGCATCCAGCGGGCGATGGAGGAGATACTGGCGCAGATCCCGATCCGGACCAAACCGATGCCGTTCCCGACGGCGGACAAGGCGTTGTCGCGCGGCCTGGACGCCTGGGCGAAACACGTCGGCCAGACGATCCGGCAGTTGCGCGAGCGGGCGGGACTAAGCCAAACCGAACTGGCCGAGAAGGCGGGTCTGACGCAGAGCCACGTCAGCCGCATCGAAAACGCCGCTCACAGCGCGACGCATTTGACGCTGGAGAAGGTCGCCAAGGCGTTGCACGTCGACGTCGGGGTCGTCGATCCGTGCGTCGACTGACCGATATCGGTCGTTCGAGGATCTTCGGCGAAACAACGGCAAGTTTCGGCGGCCGCCGACGTACATCGCCGTACCGCGATCGCGGGGCCGCCTTTTACATCACGGTTCCGGGCCGCGAAGTGGAGCTTGAATCGAATGGGGATTCTCCTTGCCTTGGCCGCCCTCGCGGCGACGGCGGACGCGGGCGAAAAGCCGGTCGTCCGCGAAAAAATGCGGACCTGGCTGTCGGAGATCGCCGCTCGCGCGAAGACCGGCGACGAATACGTCGAGGCGCTGTCGAAGTCGAAGGACTTCCTGTCGCTCGTTGAGAAAACCGAGGCTCCGGGAACGTCGCTGATCGTCAGCCTCGGCGAGGTGCAGGGACAGACGTTCAAAGCCTTGTCGTTCACCAGCCCCGAAGACCTGGTGAAGCCGCGCGGCCCGCTGCCGGCGATCTTCGCCAAGGGCGGCGGTGCGAAGGGAATCTCTGTGGCGTTTGCAAAGGATGCGGGCATCAAGTCGATCGCGAAGGCCGCCTACGCCGACGCCAAGAAGACGGCGGACGAACACGCCGAACTCAACGCGAAGGCGCCCAGCTTCGGCCATCTGCTGGCCGAGTCGTTCAACCGTCGTTTGGCCGTGGCGAGCGGCTTCGCTTCGGACCTGCCGGCCGACGAATGACGCCGGATGCGAATAGTTGAACCACCGGCGGGCTGGCAAGGATGCCGGCCCGCTTTCATTTCTTGGCGGCGAGGTCGTCGGCGAGTCGCCTGAGTTCGCCGAGCTGCACGGGCAGCAGTCGCCGATCCAGTTCGTCGAGCAGCTCGGATTCCTCCCGTAGCACGCCAACGTACCCCGCCGCCCAGGCCGCTTCCGCCCGCAACGGCACCGGCCCGCCCATACGGTCGAAGTCTCGCCGCGCCGCCTGGATCAAGGCCGCCAGCCGGTCCAAATCGTCCATTCCCGCTACCTCCGCCACGCCGTTGAACTGGTCACTGTAGGTATGGCTGGTGAACGGGTCGTTTGTTAAGCGAGACGGCGTCCGAACGGGGAAAAATGCGGACGGAGCGGCTTGACGCTATCCCACTTAAAGGTATAGTTCACTGGAGCCGGAAGGGACTCTTGTCGAAGAGGAAACTACCGCTGGAACCAGATCCGAAGCAAGTGGTCCTGAAACGATCCACCAAAGAGAAACGTGTTTTGCGATACGCGGCGAGCGATTTCCAACCGGAGGATTTCCTCCGGTTCATCGAGTTGGACGGGTTCCAGGACGACTGGAAGCACTTGCGTCTGACGGACGACGACCTTCGAGCGCTGCAGATGTGCATCATGACCGGCCCGAAGTATGCGAAGGTGGTCCCTGGAACCGGCGGCTTGCGAAAGGGTCGGTTCGCCCCCTCTCGGTGGGGGACGGGGAAGAGCGGCGGCGCCAGGATATGCTACGTGTATTTTGAAGAGTGGAGCGTCGTACTCCTCGTCGGCGCGTACGGTAAGAGCGAGAAAGACGACATTTCTCCGGCGCAGAAGGCGATGTACGCCAAGATCATCAAGTGCATCGAAAATGAACTCAGCGATGGAACGATCGGATAAAAGCCGCATCGTGAATCTGAAATTGAATCCGAGATCAAAAACTATCAAGGAGTCGACGATGTCGCAGCGAGAGGACGGCGGGAGTCCGGTGGCGGATCGGATGTTGAGCCGGCTTCAAGGATTCGCGGACGCTCTGGAAAAAGGGGAAAAGATCTCCGAGCGTTTCACTTGCCGAAGCATCGAATTGAAGCTGGAGCCGGCCGAGTACGACGCCGACGGCGTCAAAAAGATGAGGCATTCGCTTGGGCTTTCCCAGGCGGTCTTCGCCAAGTACCTCGGCGTTTCGGTGAAGACGTTGCAGTCGTGGGAACAAGGAAAACCTGTCCCCACGATCGCCAGACGCTTCATGGATGAAATCAAACGGGATCCGAAACAGGTCATCGAAAACTTGAAGAAGGCTGCTACGCCCGCGTAATTCGCGACGAGGGAAACGAAGGATGTGAACACACGAACAGTGTCGCTGCTGGAAACGTAGTGGGTTCATGGCGACGGTTCCGCGCTGGCGCGGACGGGCCGGAAGTGTCCGGATTCGCCAGTCCGCGTGGCAGGAGGCCGGTTTTCTAGGAAGGGCCTTGTGGTGAGATACGATTTTCTGGTCGCGTTCGTGCTCGTCGTCGTCTTAGCCGCCGTCGCCTGGCTCGGCTACATCTTCAACGACCAGATTGAAGATCAGCTCGGTCGTTACAATGGAATGACGACGGCAGTGTCGGCGCTCGTCGGATTCTACTCTTTCGCGGCGAGCGTCCTGTACCACCGCAATCCCAGGTTCCATTTCTGGGTCCGACGGCTGCTGTTTCGGATGTCCCGGACTCACACCTATTGGAAGCCCCTCTTTCGGTTTCAGTTCGACGAACTCACCGTGAAGCAAAAGAACGAGGTGGTCTCGAAAGCCGCCGACGCCATCAAACGTGCTTTCAAAGGTGACGCGGTGCTCGATGATTCAAGCGTGGTATCATCGGCGATCTTGATCGACGACGAAGTGCGCGTCGTGCTGCGGTTCGACGGCGATGCGTTGGCCGTGTGTCTCGACCGCAAGCAGTTGGTGCCCTCGCATCTTTATGAAAGAGCCTGTAGAAGGTTGGTGAAGATCGCCGAGTCGGTGCGCGAGGCGGTTCCGCAACCGACCTCGACGGCGTACGCCGTAACAGTGACCTTCGACGTCGGCGCCTCGAACCCGTACTACGGATTTTTCCTGAACCATATCCCCGAAGCTCTGGTGGATGATTTCGAGGTTCGGTTCAAGCTCAACAAGGATTCGTCCTGCCGAATCGAAGCGGTTCGGGAGTTCGTCAACATTGAAAGCGCCAGTCTCGTTGACTGGCGGGAAGCGCTTTCCAAGGTCGTGACGCTTGAAGCGGCTCCTGTTGGAGGAAGTTGATGAAACCCTATCAGTTTTATCGCGTCAAAAAGTTTCCGAAGCTCCAGGCCCAAGACTTCGTAGTTACTCAGGTGCAGGAAACCTTCTTCGGAGATGGGGAGGACATCGAGACCAGCGTCACAATGAAGAGCCGCACCTTCGAGAAAAGTCTCGACCTGCTGAAGATTCAGAGTCAAGTTAAGCACAACGTCTATGGATACATTAAGACGGACGTCGGCGCCGAGAAGAGAAAGATCGAGTTCTTCGAGTACTTGCAGCCCGTCAACTTTCCAGCGTTTCTCGACGAAGAACGCAAGGTCATGCTTTTTCAGTCGACGAAGAAGGTCTGCCGAAGCGTGTACGCCAATCTGAAGGCCAACCAAGACAGGTTGGAGATTGCGGAAATGAAAGTTGATTTCCTGAAACTGCAAGAGCAATGCAAAGTGTACTTCAGCGCATGGTTTCGCGGCATTTCGGCGAGAGTGAGAGCGGCGAACCTGTCAGGCGACCAGATCCAGGACGACGTGCTGTTCCGAAAGTTCTGTCGGGACGGATACCTATCGAACGTCACGATTCCCTGGGTGATGGACGGGCACGAGCACAAGATCATGGTTACGTCGAACTCGGCGATTGTTCTTTTGCAAGAGTTCAAGGCCAATCAGTCGCTTGAATTGTCGATCGTGATGGACGTTTACGACAAGCTGCTTTCAAAGATCTGGCACGAGAAAGAATCGAAGGAGCGTCAAGAGGACGAGGTCGGTACGCCCTGAACCGCGCAAAATCGATCTCTCTCAGGGCGTCGATAGTCTTGACCATGTTCCGAGGGCGGTTTGGACCTCACAGCCCGACGCCGGCGTGTTCCGCCGGTAGGTGGGCGTCGTCCCACAAGGCGCCGCCGGGGCCGGCGTCGGCATCGAGCCGCTCGCGGTTTTCCTGGAGGACCGCCTCGATCAGTTCGTCGGCCTGCTGGTCGTCGCATTGCTCGGCCAGGGCCGTCGTGCGGTCGACGCCGATGCGGCCTTCGATCCAGCCCCAGACCTCGACGGTCCCCCGCGGCCACGCCTTCGGGGCGAGCTGCGTCACTCGCTTCACGGCGTCGGCGAGGCGGCGGTAGGCGGACGGGGCGACGCCGGCCGCTTGGCGGTCCTTCGTCAGCGCCCGGATTCGCGTCTTGATCGACTCGAAGACGCCCGGCGAGGCCGAGACGCGGAGCATTTCCTCCGACAGCTTCCGCTCCAGGGCGACATCCTTCGCGGCCTCCCACAGTTCGCGCTTCGACCAGGTGCGGGAATACTTCCGGGCCAGGTCGCCGAGCCATGCCTCCAAGTCCTTGAACAACTCCGAGCAGGGGAAGCCGGCCTTCGTCTTCGCCGTCGCGGCCCCAGCGGATGGCGATTCGGCGGCCGCCGTCGCCGGCGGCGCGGCCTGGGGCGAAACCGGCGATGCTACATCAGGTGTCGCATTGCGACATTGAGATTCGACGGCCGAATTCGCTGGCGGCTCGGTCGGTTCGTCGACGCGGCGGCGCGATTCCGTTTCGACGGCCCGCAGAATCGCGTCGAACACGGACGGGTCGTTTGTCGTGGCGAGGGTCGACCACGAAGCGAACTCGAAACCGGGGGCCGACTCCTTCCGCCGTTCGAGAATCCAGGCCCGGACGGCGTTCACGCCCCCCGGCCAGGCGGCGCCGTACTTGTCGGCGTCGACCAGCTCGGCGACGGCGGTGCGGAACCCTTCGTACTCGGCCGAGGTGCCGGGCTTCGCGGTCGTCGCCGGCGACGTTGCGGCCGGCCGCTCGACGCGCCGGCGGTCGTCGGGCAGCTCGCCGGCGGCGCTGGCGGCCGCCGTCGGCGTCGCGGCCGGGCGGGCTTCCACGTCGACCGCGTCGGTCTCGGTACGACGGGCCGTCGTCGCCGGCGGCTTCGTCGGCTGCAGCGCCTCGGCCGGCGTATCGTCCAGGTCTTGCGCGAAGATGTCGCTGGCCGCCGTGACCGTCAAAATCGCATCAACGAGCGCCCGCTTCTTCGCAATCTTCAGCACCGAGTTGTAGCAGTCGGCGATGTCCGGGTTCTCGGTCTTGCCGATTGGTTGCTCTTCGATCGCCGGCGTTCCGGCGACGTACTTCGCGCCGCAGCCGCCCTGCTTTTTGAAGCAGAGCCAACCGCCGCCGAACTCTTCGCGGCCGCGGATGATCGTCTCCTTGCCGCACTGCGGGCAATGCCGTTTCGAGTCCCGATAGCGGTACTTGCTTTCCATCGTCGAGCACGAGCCGACGCCCTCGCCGAGGAAGCGGCCGGAGAGCGCGGAGTGTAGGGCGCAGGTGAACTTCACTTCAAAGTGCCCGCCCGTCATCTCGTGGCGGACGTCGGTGAAGCGGGGGGCGAGGCGGAAGGTCATACAGAGCTTTTCGGCGCCGGCCTTCAGCAGGGTCGGCTTGTCGCCGCAGCCGGGAATTTCGTCGTAGTGGACGGTCCTCTTCATGACCGTTTTCATCACGGTCTGGATCAGTTGCACCTGCCGGCGGACGTCGTCGGCGGTGAGCGGTTCGGCCTCGGCGACGGCGGTCGCGGGGGCGGTCTGCAAAGCGGTGGACATGGTCGCTCCTTGAGGGGTGGTTCGGTGTTCGGATTCGATTGGTTGTCGGTGTCGGAAGGCTGTCAGTTGCAGTTGGTGCAGCCGCGCAGCGGGTCGGCGCCGACGGCGGCCGTCAGGCCGAGAAAGAACAGCGCCGCGACCGAGTGGTCGAGACGCAGCCGTTCGACGGGGACGGCGAAGACGAGGGACGGTCCGGGCGGCCGTCCGTCCTCCGGAATGGGCCGCCCGACGAAGATCGCCGTCGGGACCGCGGGCCGCAAGCAGCCTTCGCGGCCGCCCGGATTGACCACGTTCATCCACGCGATCGCCCGCGCGGCGTGTTCGTCGTCGGTTTCCTCGGTGGTCATGAGTCGCCCCGCTTCCGGCCTTCGGCGACCATTGCGTCGGCGTATGCGTGCGCGAGTTCGGCAATCTCGGCCGGCGTCGTCGGCGAGACTCCGCCGAGAGTGAACGACGCCGGCGAGGCCAGAATTCCCAACAGCGCCTGCCCCGCGTACCAGTCCCCCAAGGTCATGCCCGGCTCGTAGAAGTACTCGGCCCGCGGAAACGCCGGGCCGCCGTCGTCGTCGATCCGCTTTTCTGGTTCGTTCATGCGTCACCTCGTTCCGGCAGGAGTTTCCAGTGGTCGGCGATCGCCCGCAGCGACTCGACGGCGATCCGCTTGCCGCCGCCGGTCCAACCCGTCGGGAAGTTCGCGTCGATCCAATCGTTCACCGTCTTTTCGATCGCGTCGGTCGGCGGCAGCTCGGCGTCTTCGTGCAGGTCGTCGCAGAGAAAGACGTGCATCTCGAACAGAGGCGGGACGACCCGCTCGCAAAGCTCCAATTGAACGTCCTCCAGCGCGTAGCCGTCGGCGAGACGATCGCCGAGGTGTTCAGCGACTTCGTCCTCGCTGAAGAGGAACAGGTCGTCGTCCCAGACGAGGAGTGGGGTTTCGTGGTCCCATTCGACCACCGGCAGGCGGTTGAACCGGGCGTCGCTCAACGCGCGTCGGCAGCCTTCGCAGACCGTTCGACGGCGGCCTTCGCAGCGGGCGCCGCAGCCGCAGGCGCACGGGGAATCGTTGGCGCAGCAGTGGCGGGCCTGCCGCTCGCCGTATTCGCCGTCGCCGCAGAAGCGGCCGCACTTCTTGCAGACCCAGCCGGCGACGTCGGTCCGCCGCTCGGCCGCGTCCTCGGCGCGGAGGATCGTGGTCATGCGGCGCCTCCGATCTCGCGGTCGTCCGCCTCGTAGCCCTGTTTGCGGGCGAACGCCATCGTGCCGTCGTACTGGATCTGGTCCATCCGGTCGCGCAGGTCCGGGCGGTTCCAGTAGACGCCGCAGAGCGCCCCCCAAACGTTCAGGAGAAAGTCGTCGAGGGCGTCCACCACTTCGTCGGCGAGCTGCTCCGGCGTCGGCGCGGCGTCGCCGGCCTCGGCCTGGGCGACCACTTCCGGATCGATCCCGCCGTCGTCGTTCCAGCGGTGGAGTTCGTGCGGCAATTCGTCGTGCAGCTCGTCGCAGAGCGCGTCGAGGGTCGCGTCCACGTCGAACGCGGGGCGTGCGGAATCGCGGTTTTCTTCGGGCATTCGGACCTCCTGGGAAAAAATCTTTCGTTCGGCTACTTGCCGTTTACGACCGACTCAACCAAGATAATCACGAACTGGATGAAATCAAACCAAGTTATCATAAATCGTCCAACTTGCGGGGAAATGCTTTCGAGCGAGAGGAGATCGGATGAGCAAAACGAAGCTCGAACGTCACTCAACGATCCGCGAGTTGGCGGCAGAGATCGGTGTCGCCTACGGAACGGTCTACGACTGGGTTCACCAGGGATTCGTGAAGGCGGTTCCGTCGCCCAGGACGGGTCGGAGTGGCAAAGTGCGGACGTACTATCGCATTCCGGAAGGTGAATGCAAGCGAGTGAAGAGTCGGCTAGCTGCCGGCCTGCTCGTTGGCTGAGAGCTTGGAAAGGTGTTGGAGAATGGCGCGGGCGGCCGGTTCGTGTTCGGTGCCGACCAATGTGCGAGCAAGCTCAATAATGTCGGTCGAGTCATTCCGATCGCCGAAATTGACCGGCTTGATCTCGCCTTCGAGAATCGCTTCCGCATCGATCGAAAGGACCGCGCAGACATCTTTCAGGACACGGGTTTTTCGATCAAACCCACGCTTGAGCAACGAAAGCGAGTTCGCCGAGCATTTCGCACGCGAAGCTAAATCCGCTTCCTTGCCGCGCCAAGCGGACTCAATGTAAGCCGACAGCACCTGCCCGTTGCGGACGGCGTCCGGCGAGAGATCGACGGTTTTCGTTTCGGCCATACGCAAGGGTCCGAAGTATCGAACGAGCCTGTTCACGGGCATAGTGAACCTCAACTTTATGAGACTATGTAAACCCGTGGTTTACATTTAGTGGACACTTGTTCATTTATAGGTGTACGCCGGCTTGGTGTCCTGCTTTTAGGGGTCGGACCGGTCAAACCGCTCGCGGCGGGCCGATTCACCGACGGAAGGTCCGGTTGTGCGGACGGGGTGGATTGTGACGACGGCCGACCTGTGGGGAATGGGACGCCAGTGGGCGGACGCGGCGGACCGCCGCGACGCCCTCGGCGAGGAAATCGCGGCCCAGGCCCGCGACCACGGCGTCGACGTGTTGGAGGCGATCCAGGGTCGCATGGGTTGGGGTTGGGGCCGGTTAGCCGACGAACTCGGCCGGACGCGGCAGTGGCTGTCGGCGGTCCGGGCGAAGCCGGACGACTGGTCGATCGAACTGGCGGCCGATGTCGGCCGCCTCATCGCGCGGCTGGAAGCGGAAAGAAAGGAGGGGGATCGTGACGCTACTCGGACCGCTTGAAGCGATAGACGTTCTTCCCGGCGCCCTCGCCTTCAAGGGCGGTCGGGCGTTCCGTTCCTTTGTTCCAGGTCATCCGCAGAACGTCGCCCTTCAACTCGAAGACGCCCGACCGCAGCGTGCCCTCCCTGTTGATCGACGTCCACCAATCGATCGCCGCCGGCGTCTGCTTCAGGTCGACCGAGTAGATGAACGGCCCTTGGGTTTCCTGGCCGGCCTGGAAGATGATGCGGCTGGCCTTGATGTCCGCCTCCAAGTCGCCGTCGGGACTGACATGCAACCAACGACCCTGGAGTCGTTGACGTGTATCGTCGGCGACGGGCTGGCCGGCGTTGACCGGTATTTCACTTTCCGGATCTGGTTCGGCGACTTGAAGAGATCGCTGAGCCGTTTTCAGGTCGACGCCGCGCGCCCGTCGAACGTGAATCACAGTCATGGTTCCGCCGTCGACGGTGTCGAACGTCATAGCGCCGTCGGCGACGAGCAGATCCTTACTAAGATCGACGGCCTGGTCGTCGACCAAGGCCCCTTCGACGACGTCGGTGTAACAAGCGACGAGGTCCTTAACGTCGGGGCCGAAATCCGCCACTCCGATGAACTCTCCCGGCGACACGACCGATTCGACGACGACCCGGTGATGACCACGTCCGAAGTCGCCGGGCTTCGCGCCGCTTCCCATCGTTGGAAGGAGCGTCCTGTAAGTCTTGCGGACCGATGTCAGGGTTTCCTGGGCTTTCTTCAGTTGCCTTCGTTGATCGGCGCCGGCGTCGGCGTTCTTCCATTCCTCGACGTTCGCTTCCGCTTTGGCGAGTTGTTCGTCCTGCCATGCGCGAACGAAGACGGTGAACTTCTTCGCTTCCTCTTCCTCGGTAAGAGCGGGAGGTTTTTGCTTCGCCGCAGCCGGCGGAGAATCCTTTTTGACCGCGGGCGCTGGCGGTCCCTGGATCTGAGGCAAGTCGGCTTTCGGGATCGGAGCGAACGGGTTTGCCGGTGCCTTCACTTCTGCTTTGACGGAAAGGACGGGGGCCGGTTCGGCCGCTTTCGGCATCGCCTTGGCCGCATCTTTCAGAACGCCGGCGTCGGCTTTTGCGACCAAATCGGCCTCTTTCGCGGCACGCCCTTTGTCGACGGGGGCGTTGCTCGCCGCAAGGACGCCGATCAGCACGATGCTTCCGAGGATCAAAAGCGGAATGCCGACGAACACGAAGAATATCGCGGCGACGATGCCAAGGACGCCGGTGAAGGCTCCGCCGAAAGCCATCGTGAAAAACCGCACCATCGACGGGCGAGGCTTGACTTCCTGCTGGGTCACGAAGTTGACGATGGGTTGTTCAGAACGGTTGGCGGGTGGAAGGATCTGAACGGCCGCCGCGGTTTCAGGCAGGCCGAGCAGCTCGGGGAAGTTCTTGACCGATTGCCAGTCGCCGCCGTCCTTGCGGACCATCGCTTTAAGAGGGACTTTGCCGTCCTCGACGAGGGCGGTGAGCTTCGCGGTCGAGAACGGACCTTTCTCGCCGGTCGCGGTCTGAACGTACCAGTCGGCCATCGGGGGCGTGCTCCAGAGGGTTGGATGAACCGGCAAGTTTTGTACCGGTTTCCCCGGCGCCGGCCAATGACCACGTAGCCGCGTCGGCGGCTGCTCCATGAACGAACGACTTCCAACGACGCCGCACGACGGTCGCGCGGCTGCGTGTCCCGCTGCGCTTTCGCGAGGTGAATCCCGTGGCTCGAACGAAGAAAACCGCCGCCGCGACGCCGTCTCTGGCAGCCGATCCGAACGCACCGGCGCCGCCGGCCGCTGTCGACAAGACGGTGCCGCTCCGCGACGTCGTCCCGTCGCCGTTCAACCCCCGCGTCGTCCGCGACGACGACCCGAAGGTGAAGGAACTGGCGAAGTCGATCGCGGTCTACGGCGTGCTCCAGCCGATCGCCGTCCGCCCGCACCCGGAGAACAAACTCCGCTACGAAATCCTCTTCGGCGAACGCCGTTGGCGGGCATCGCGGGTTGCGGAACGAACCGACATCCGCGTCCAGGTCTTCGACGTCGACGACCACACCGCGAAGGAAATCACCGTCACCGAGAACCTCCAGCGCGAAGACCTGCAGCCGCTGGAGGAAGCCCGCGGCGTGGCGACGCTGCTCGCCGACGGCTGGGACGTGGAAACGGTCGCCGACCGCTTGGGCAAGCCGCGCGGTTGGGTCGCCCGGCGGTCGCGGCTCGTCAAACTGTCGCCGCAGTGGCAGCAGGCCGCCAACGACCCCGACCACCCCGTCCACGGCTGGCCGGCCACCTGGCTGGAATTGGTCGCGCGGCTGGAACCGGCGGCCCAGGATGCGTTCGCCAAAGAGTATAACGTCGCTTACTGCGACTTTGAGTCGCGAGCGAATCTCGCAACCGCCCTCGCCGAATGGACGCGCGAGATCGCCGACGCCCCCTGGCACGCGAACGACGACACCCTGCTGCCGATCGTCGGCGCCTGCAACGCCTGCCCGAAGCGGTCGTCGTTCACGCCGGGCTTGTTCGACGACCTGGACGGCGCCGACGAAGATCGGTCGGAGAAGGGCGACCGCTGTCTCGACGCGACCTGCTGGAACCGCAAACGCGAAGTCTGGCTGGAGCGGTGGATCGAAGAAAAGAAGGCGGACATCCCCGGCCTCGTGCTGCTGACGACGGCCTACAAGTCGGCGGTCCCCGGCGTCGAATGCCGGCACGACCGAAAGGCCGCGAAACAGGGCGACAAGGGCGCCGTCCAAGCGATGCTGCTCGACGGCCCCGACGCTGGGACGCTGCTCTGGGTGGGGCCGCGGTGGAACGGTTCGGCGCAAGGCGGTTCGGCAGCCGCCGCCCGGCCGCGCGACCCTGCGACCGGGAAGCCTGCCCCGAAGCCGATCGAACAGCGGGTGTTCGAGCTTCGCCGGCGGCGGGTGTTTCTCGCGATCGACCTCTTGAGCGAGCGGATCGACGACGACGCCGCGGCGACGCCTTCGCTCGACGACTTGACCTGCCTCGTATCGGTCGTCGGAACCCACCTGCGA
The DNA here is from genome assembly GCA_051648425.1 of Planctomycetia bacterium. Lineage (GTDB taxonomy): Bacteria > Planctomycetota > Planctomycetia > Kolteriales > Kolteriaceae > JBOFFD01. The sequence continues at coordinate 8,142 of JBOFFD010000430.1, read as the reverse complement.
GCGGAGTCGCTGACGGATTCTCTAAGAGATCTGACGACCCCGCTCCTCGATTCAGTTCCGCATTCACGCGAGACCGCATGGATGTTGTTCGACGCCTTCCGGCCGACGCTGGGGGACGTCTCGACGGGCCGCGTCGACGATCAACTCTGGAAGCTGTTGCAGCCGGTTCTGAAGAGCCGACGGACGCCGCCGGACCGCTCGTGGTTCAACGACGACAAGCGGCTCGATTCGTTGACCGAGGAAGCCGCGCGGCAGGCGGGCTTCGTCGGCGACGACTTCGGCGAATACCTCCGGCGGGCCGAAGAACAGATCCCGCCGCCGAAATCCTGGGCCGCCGAGTACGACGCCTTCGTCGCGGCGCAGGCCGAATCGGCCGCCGTCGGCAAACCAACCAAAACTAAGAAGCCCCGCCGGAAAGCGGCGGCGGTGTAAGAACTCGTCCCCCGTGAAAGTGAGTTGGATTGAGCGAAGGACTAAGAACGGCGATCGAAGCCGTCTGGGAAGAGGAGGTAGCGAAGATGTCACCTGAGTTTCAGAGCGACGGACCCGAGCCGAAGTCCCCGCCCGGACGCTGGGGCGTGGTGGAAGTGCTCGGTCGCAGGATCTTTGCCGGGTTCATTTCCGAAGAGACGGTCGCGGACCGGTCGTTCCTGAAAGTCGACGTACCGGCGACCAGCGACGCGCCGCCGTTCTCGAAGCTGTTCTCACCGGTGGCGCTCTTCTCCCTGACGTTCACCTCCGAGGCCGACGCCCGAACGACGGCGGAGCGGGTCGGCGCCATCGCCGTCGACCCGTGGTATCTGCCGTCGCCAGCGCCCGAACAGGTCCTCCTCGGGCCGCCCGCCGAGGCCGACGCGGAGGAAGTCCCCACGCTGTCCGACGAGCCGTTCACCGAGGAGCACGACTGGTATCGCTTCAAGCCGTCCGACCTCGAAGTTCAACAGGGTGACCGGTGAAGCCGCCCGTCGATCGCGCGTTGCCGGGGTGGGAGCGACTGCACCACGGCGAAATGGCGGCCTATCGCGTGAAACGGAGCCTGTCGTCGGCCAGCCGCGGCCCGAGGCGAGTCGTCGATCCCGAGAGGGAATCGCGAATCGCGGCGATGATCGCCAACCACGAAGCCGGGCGAGAAGCACTGAGCGGCCGGGCGCTGTCTTGGTCGGCGGCGGCGGAAGTCGCGCACCAAGGCGGACAGCGATCGCCGGCGTTGCACTTCGCGCCGCGACTGCTCGCACACGACGGTCGACGGCTGACGGTCAGCGAGTGGTCGCGGATCGTCGGCGTGTCGGCCGCGACGATCCACCAGCGGCTTCGGCGCGGCTGGTCCGCCGCGAAGGTGCTGACGACGCCGGCGAGCGAAACGAAAAGGCGGAAGCCGCGGCGGTCGGCGTGAGGAACTTTGATTTCCAACGGTTGGCGCCGCTGCCGACATGGTTTGAAGCGGAACTGATTCAGATCTTTCTTAACTTTCAGGAGGTTCGACGTGGCGATCAAGTACAAGCGGAACGACCTGGCGGAGCGGCTGTACGACGACCAGGAGCCGAACGGGAGCTGCCTCGCGGCGGTGTACTTCCCGAATGAACCGGGCGAGGAGCCGGAGTTGATGATCCGGTACGGGATCTCACGCGAGCACCTGGCGGCGATCAATCCTTATCTCGCCAACTTCGCGGCGAGCGGGTCGTTGGCAAAGGCGGCCTGCGTCGGCCGGTGACGACACACGCTGCGGCGCCGAGGGCGGCGCGTCCCTTGTTGACGGGAACGGCGGGTTCGAGTCCCGCCGCGGCCGATGGTTCTTAGAGAGGAGTGAACACGGTGACGACGTTCGTCGACGGCCCCGCGAAAGGCGTCGTCCTGGAACTTAACAGACTGCCGAAACTCTTACGGGTCGTTCGCAACTCGGCCGGCGGCTGGGACGCGCTCGACCAGTTGGACGACGTGGCGAAGCCGGACGAAAAGATCTTCGTGTACCGCCGCTGTACTCCCGTCACGAAGGTGCATTTCCTCTTTGCGAAAAAGAGAAACGGCAGTCGCGGCGAATGGGTGCGTTACGCGGACTACCGGCACACGGACTTACTGGTCTCGAACACCAACCGCTTCCGCGACAACACACAGTGGCGGGCATGGGCGGAAGGATACCTCGCCGAGGCGGAAAGGATGGCGGCGAAGTGATGTACTTCGTCTCGCCGGCGCACGCCGCCGATTGGCTCGCGGAAGTCGCCGGCCGCGACCAATTCAGCCGGGCCTCGATCCTCGCCGACCCGGCCGTTCGGGCCTCCGCCTACCAATCGGCCGCGAAACGATTCCACCCCGACGCCGGCGGGAAAACCGAAGACGTCCAGCGGCTCCAAGCGGCCAAACGGCTGCTCGACGAATCGAATTCCTGACACCGAGAACCAGCACGGAAAGAGAGGTTTTGCATGCCGACGATCGAAGCGACGAGCACAGTGAAGCGGATCGTGGAGTACGCCTCGCCGTCGGGAATCCTCGACGTGGAGATGCTCGGCGTCCACATCAACCGCGCCTACCGGACGGTGACCGAGTGGGACGCTGCCGGCAAGCTGCCGGCGCACCGCCGCGACCCCGCCGGCCGTAAATACTGGGTTCGATCCGAAATCGACGCCTGGATCGAAGCGGGGATGCCGTCCCGTAAAGACTGGGAGCAGCTCCGCGCCGCGGCCGCCGCGAAGACGGACGAGCCGAAGCCCGCCGCCGCGAAACGGAAGGCGAAGTGATGGCCAGCGTGTTCCGCCGCGGCCGCGACCAGGGGAAGAAGGACGCGGTCTGGTACTACTCGTTCTTCGACGCCGACGGCCGCCGTCGGACGCGGAAGGGATACCGCGACAAGAAGCTGACCGCCCAGGCGGCGGCGAAGGCCGAGCAGGACGCGAAGCTGCGGCGCGACGGCCTGGTGTCGCGGTACGACGACCACGACCGGGCGCCGATCCTGGAGCACGTCGACGCTTTCGAGAAGGATCTGCGGTCGGGCGACGTGACGGTCGACCACGCCGAGCTGGTGTGCGGCCGGTTGCGAACGTTCGTCGCGGAAAGCGGCGCGGCGTCGATCCAAGACCTACTGCCCGAGCGGGTCAAGGCGTTCCTCGCCGACCTGAAGAACCCCGAGGTCGCCGCGCGGGTTTCCGGCCGCCGGCGGACGACCGGCCTGTCGACGCAAACGCGGAATTTCTACCTGGCCGCGGTCCGCCAGTTCGTCCGCTTTTGCGTGAAGAACCGCCGGCTGGCGGCCGACCCGTTGGCGGCGGTCGAACCGGAGAACGTCCGCACCGACCGGCGGCACGATCGGCGGGCGCTCACCGACGACGAGGTCGAAAAACTGTTCGCGGCCGCCGTCGCCGGGAAGGATGTCCGCCGGCTGGCCGGGGTCGACCGCGCGCACCTCTACCTCGCCGCGCTGGCGACGGGGTTCCGCGCCGCCGAGCTGGCGAGCCTGACGCCGGAGTCGTTCCGTTTCGACGCGGCGCCGCCGGTGGTGGTGCTCGCGGCGGAGGTCTCGAAGCGCCGGCGGCAGGACGTGCAGCCGCTGCCGGCGTGGTCGGTCGCGGCCCTCTCTCAATGGACGGCCGGCCGGCCCGCCGGGGAACCGCTATGGGCTGGGAAGTGGGCTTCCCAAAACTGGGCGGGCCAGATGCTGCAAAAGGATCTCGCCGCCGCCGGGATCGATTTCAAAACGGACGCCGGTTTCGCGGACTTTCACGCGCTGCGGCACACGTTCATCACCAACCTCGGCCGGGCCGGCGTTCCGCTCGCGATCGCCCAGAAGCTGGCCCGTCACTCCGACCCGAAGCTCACGGCAAACCGGTACACGCACCTCGGCCTCGACGAACTGTCGGCGGCCGTCGACCGGACCGACGGAGTTTGGCAGCGCCTGGGCAGCGCGGCCGTACGCCCGGAACCGCCGGGAACCGCCGAGAAGCCGCCGGATGACTCCGGCGGAGACGGGCGACCTAATTGACCTTGAACGACGGTAGACGAGGGAATTCGCTAGGAAAACGGCCTGAAATGCTTACCAGCGGAGAGGGAGGGATTTGAACCCTCGATACCCGTTGTTACAGGTATGCCGGTTTAGCAAACCGGTGCAATCGACCACTCTGCCACCTCTCCGGACTGTCATAACTATACCCGATGCCTCGGTCGACGGCAAGGAACCGCCGGAAACCGTCGGAGCCGATTCCCGCGCGACGCTGCTTTCCATCGTCGGCGAACTGTTCGTCGCGGTTTTACGTCGTAGGACGCTGCGCGGCGGACCCTGTCGGCGCAAAGGAAAAGTCGCGGGTTTTTTGAAAAATTCCCGGACTGCACTTCCATTGTTGATCCTCAATCGACTATACTGTCGTTCGTCCGTCAGCGCAGCTATATTCCAAAAATCGTTACTACAACCACGCGGCGGGAGCGTTCGCACCTCCAATGTCCAAGCGCGACCCATTACAGGTTGACCGCTGTTCGAGGCTCCTACGTGCCTTGGCCGATCCGGAACGCCTTCGGATCGTCCATGTGTTCACCGAAGGACCCCATACGGTCACGGAACTGGCCAACCTCTTGCAGGCGCCCGTCCCGAACATCTCTCATCATCTGGGCATTCTCCGCAACGCGGAGATCGTCACGGCGCGGAAGGACGGTCGATTCGTCCACTACGCGCTCAACCCGAAGTTCTTCAGACCGCAGTCCGACGACCAACCGTTTGAACATTTCGAGTTCGGTTGCTGTCGGGTCGAGTTCGGCCGTCGCGAGGGGAAACCCGCCGTCGGCGCCGTCGCCGCCGTCACCGTCGGCTGACACCGTCGTCATCCATCGACCGCATCGTCCGCCGGTTTTGCCGCCCTGGTCGACGTCCAACCGACGCCGCCGATCGTACTGACACCGATTCACACCGCGATGTTCGCGAGCCGAACGTCGCATGGTGAATACCCCGCCGTCGGTCGCTAGACTGATCGTCGCGGATGGATCGCTCCGCGCTGAACCCCGGCTCGGGACGACGATGCTGCTGCACACCGCCGATTACGCTTTCTTCGTGTTCCACACCCTGCTCATCGGCTTCAACATGGTCGGGTGGGCGTGGCCGCCGGCGCGTCCTTACCACTTGGCCACGGTGGCCGCCACCGCCTTCTCTTGGTTCGGGCTCGGCGCCTGGTACGGCTGGGGTTACTGCGTTTGCACCGACTGGCATTTCCGCGTCCGCGAGCAGCTCGGCTACGTCGACTGGGAATCGACCTACGTGCAACTGCTGGTCGACAAACTGTTCGGCGTCGCCCTAACTCGTTTCCAGGCCGACGCCACCGCCGGCGCCGTGTTCGGCTTCATCCTACTGGCCACCGCCGTCGTCTGGACGCCCGTTCTCGTCCGCCGCGCCCGAGGTTCGTAACGCAGTCCGGTTCCGCCCGCTCCCGCCAAACCTCCCAACCCGCTGCCAGGAGCCTGTCATGTCGAACCGCCGACGATTCCTCGCGCTGGCGATCAGCCTTTCCTTCAGCGCGACGGCGAACGCCGCCGACCCACCGCGTGTTGCCGGCGTTGTGACGATCTATCGCACGAATTCACACGCGGAAATGATCTTGAATCGGCTGCTCGACACCGAAACGCTGGACGGCAAGGGACGCCGGCCCAACCTGAAGTTGGCGTCGGTGTACGTCGACCAAGTCGGACCGAACGACCTGTCGGTCGGCTTGGCGCGGAAGCACGGCTTCCGCCGGTCGCCCACCGTCGCCGACGCCCTGACGCTGGGGACCGGAAAATTGGCGGTCGACGGCGTGCTGCTGATCGCCGAGCACGGCGACTACCCGACGACCGCCGACGGCCAAACCGCCTGGCCGAAGCGGCGGCTGTTTTCCGAGGTGGCGGCCGTCTTCGAGCAAAACGGCCGATCGGTCCCGGTCTTCCACGACAAGCACCTCGCCGACGACCCGGCCGACGCCCTGTGGTACTACGAAACGGCGCTCCGTCTGAAGGCGCCGTTGATGGCCGGTTCCTCGATTCCCTGGACCTGGCGCGACCCTGCCATTGACGTGCCGGCCGGCACCGACCTTCGGGAAGTCGTGGTGGTTTCGTTCGGCCCGCTCGACGCCTACGGTTTCCACGCCCTGGAACTGCTGCAAGCGTTGGCCGAGCGGCGGCGCGGCGGCGAAACCGGCGTCGATTCGGTCGCCTGCTTGACCGGACCGGCCGTCTGGACGGCCGCCGCCGAGGGAGTGTACGACCGCAAACTACTCGATGCGGCGCTCGGCCGACTGAAGCGCAGCCCGTACACGCCAGGCGCCGGCGAAGCCGTGGAGGAGTTGGCGCGCGAACCGGTGGCGTTCGTCTCGCGCTACCGCGACGGCCTCCGCGGCGTAGTGTTTGTTCTGGACGGCGCGGCGGCGGAATGGTCGGCGGCGTGGTCGACCGCCGACGGCGGCATGCAGTCGATGGCGGTCAATTCACAAGAGGAACTGCCGTACATGCACTTCGCGCACCTGCTGCACGGGGTCGAGGCGATGATCCACACCGGCAAGTCAGCGGCGCCCGTCGAACGGACGTTGTTCACCAGCGTGATGCTCGACGCCGCGCTGCGCTCGAAGTTGGACGCCGGCCGACCGACGCCGACACCGTCCTTGAACCGGTCGTATACGTCGACGTGGGCTTGGCGGCAGCCCGACGCGGCCGGGAAGAAATAGCAGAAAGCGTCAAACGCTGCGCGACAGCGCGACCGCAATGAACAAGACCCCAACGACGACCAAACCCGCCCCGAGGAACGCCGGCCAGACGCGCCACACCCGCCCACGGCCGGGGTCGGCGGGCGGACACCCCACCCAGACCGTGCAGCCAACGGCGGGCTGCCGCCAGCCGAATCCCATGTCGTCGATCGCGCGCCACGTTTGGCCTTCGGCCTCGTACTCGAGTTCACAGAAGAAGAGCGTGCCTTCCGAACCGACGATCTCCTTGTGACCCACCACCGTCCCGCGCGTCCGCTGCAACCGGCGGTGGGTAAGAATCCATTGGACGACGACGCTCGCTCCGGCGAGCGCGATCACTGCCGGCACGCAAAAAAATTAACAACTTCTCCAGCATTGTTCCGTCCCAATCAAAAGCGATCGCTGCAACCGCAGCACTGTACGACGGACCCGTTCCTGCAACCTACCCAAGTCGTGCGTCATCATCCAGCCCGAGAACCACCGAGAAGCGGCGGTCTGGGCAATCCTACCGCGTCCGCCGCGAGCATTGAGGGGCTTTCATCGAAACTTCACGTTTTGGAAGCGCTCTGTTTCTCTACCCGGTTGCTAGTTTACAATGACGCCGTGGACGACAGGGACGAAGTTCCCGATCCGCTTCGGGCGCGATCGTCGCGAATCCTCCCCGGTTCGCGAGGCGGCTCGCCGTCGGTCGGAACCCACGGTTGATTCCATTGCCGCAGCGAGGCGTAAATGGCGACCATCTTCTTCAGCATGGCGGGCGAGGGACGCGGCCACGCAACCCGCGCCCGAGCGCTCGTCGAGCAACTGCGCGACCACCACCGCTTGGTGCTGTTCGCCCCCGACGACGCCTACCGACTGTTGGCCCCGCGCTATGCGAACACCGACGTCGACGTCCGTCGGATTCCCTGCCCGCGCTTTCACTACCACGGCCACCGCCTCAACTACATAAAGACGATGTCGCACGGCGCCGCCTATTTGTGGAACCTGCCGCGGGTCGTGAAGGTGTTGGAACGGGCCATCGACCGCGAACGCCCCGACCTGTGCATCACCGACTTCGAGCCGGCTCTGCCGCGCGCCGCCGGCCGTCGCGGGGTGCCGTTCGTCAGCTTGAACCACCAACATTTCCTCGTCGTCAGCGATTTGACGAGCCTGCCTCGGCATGTCCGCAAGCACGTCGGTTACATGGGCTGGGTCGTTCACGCCTACCACCAGGGGCAGTCGGAAACGATCGTGTCGTCGTTCTTCTTCCCGCCCTTGAAGCCGCAGTACAAGAACGTGGTACAGGTCGGGTCGATGCTGCGGCCGGAAGTGTTGCAGGCTCAGCGCAGCACCGGCGGTCATCTTTGCGTGTACCTGCGACCGTTGGCGGCGTCGACGCGGTCGTTGGCGGCGCTGAAGGAATGCGGCCGGGAATGCCGGGTCTACGGTCTGGGGGCGCGACCCGCCGACGGCAACCTCG
>JBOFFD010000429.1:0-1941 GCA_051648425.1 Planctomycetia bacterium | reverse complement strand
GCTGGCGGCGCCGCGGAACACGGCGGTGCACGTGCTGAAGCGGATGAACGGCAACGTGCGAGCCGCCGTGGAAACCGCCGCCGCCGACCTCGGCGCCGCCTTCCGAATGCTTTTCAACGCAAAGTTGAAACTATGAATGGCCCTGACCCTCCACCCTCCGAAAAGTCGTCTAAAAAACTTGCCGCGACGGCGGGATCGGTCTATAACACCCCGCTCTGGGAACCGGTAGAGTCAGGACTCGAGGGGTAAGGGCCGCATGCCCACCATCAATCAATTGTGCCGCTCGCCGCGTGTGCGACAGGTGAAGCGAACGAAGTCGCCCGTGCTGGAAGCGTGCCCGTTTAAACGGGGCGTTTGCCTTCAGGTGAAGACGATGACCCCGAAGAAGCCGAACTCGGCCCTTCGGAAAATCGCTCGCGTGCGCTTGTCGAACGGCAAAGAAATCACCGCGTACATTCCTGGAGAAGGCCATAACCTCCAGGAACACTCGATCGTCGTCATTCGCGGTGGCCGCGTCCGCGACTTGCCGGGCGTTCGCTACCACATCGTCCGCGGCGTGCTCGACACGCAGGGCGTATCCGACCGCCGCCAAGCCCGCTCGAAGTACGGCAACAAGCGGCCGAAGTAACCATCGCCGGGCGGTCGCGGGCCGCCGGGCTTTTTTCCCGAACACGCATCGACCGGCCGGCGGAACGTCCGCCGCGCCGTGATCCACAGGAGTTTTCGCGTTGTCCCCTCCGCCGAATCGCAACAACCGGAACCAAGAACCCGAAGCTCCGCGGTCGATGCGCAAGAAGCCGACCTCGAGCAAGGAAAAGCTCGTTCCCGACGCCCGCTTTAACCACATCCTCGTCAGCAAGTTCGTGAACTGCCTGATGTGGGACGGCAAGAAAAGCATCGCCATCCGCGTCTTCTACGACGCCATGGACGAAGTGGCCCGCCGCGGCGGACCCTCCGGCCGCAAGGGTGGCGATGTATCCGGCGACGAACTGCTGGAGTTGTTCCTCGTCGCCGTTGACAACGTCAAGCCGGCCGTTGAAATCCAGTCGAAGCGCGTTGGCGGCGCCACCTATCAGGTGCCCGTCCGCGTCGACTCGGGTCGGCAGCTCGCCCTCGCCATCCGCTGGATCATTCAGGCCGCCCGCGCCAAGAAGGGCCGGCCGATGCACCTGAAGCTGGCCGACGAACTGATGGCCGCCTTCCGCCGTGAAGGCGACGCCGTCAACAAGCGCGAAATGACGCACCGCATGGCCGACGCCAACAAGGCGTTCGCCCACTTCGCGCACTGATCTTCGCAATACGTACGCCCGCCGCCGCTGGATGAACCTCCAACGGCGTCGGGCGTCTTCGTTTCCATCGACGAAATCCGCCGGCCCGCGATTCGTGGGCTTCGTCGGTGGACGCCCGCCGGCTTAGTTCGGAATAATGCTGCGACGCAACGCGTCGGTTCCGCGCCGACGCTCGCTCCGCTTCAGTCCGCCAGCACAGGTTGCACGTTCTCATGGCTGCCAACGACATCCGCGACCTGCGCAACATCGGCATCATCGCCCATATCGACGCCGGCAAGACCACCACCACCGAACGGGTGCTCTTCTACGCCGGCGCCGTCCACAAGTCGGGCAACGTCGACGACGGCACCACCGTCACCGACTTCGACCCGCAAGAGCAGGAACGCGGCATCACCATCCGAGCGGCCGCCGTCCACTGCAAGTGGAAGCACGTCCGCATCAACATCATCGACACCCCAGGCCACGTCGACTTCACCGCCGAAGTCGAACGCAGCCTGCGCGTGCTCGACGGCGGCGTCGTCGTATTCTCCGGCATGGAGGGCGTCGAAGCGCAGAGCGAAACCGTTTGGCACCAGGCCAACCACTACCGCGTGCCCCGGCTCTGTTTCATCAACAAGCTCGACCGCATCGGCGCCGACTTCTTCCGCACCGT
>JBOFFD010000428.1:0-1670 GCA_051648425.1 Planctomycetia bacterium | reverse complement strand
ACCGCGAAACGGCGCCGTTCATCCATAGACGAATCACGAAACATGCTTCGCTCCGCCGCGCGCTGAACTACGGGAATTCAGCGACGCCCGATCTCTGATCGGGCGGTTGCGTCGGCGACGGACCGCCGCTCGGCCTTGGGTCGACGGGCGACGGTCTCGACGTCGCGGGGGAGTCGTGGTCACCGGGGGACCGGCCGGGGGGTCTGGTCCCCCGGTCTCATTTCTTGGGCGTTCTCCGCCGGCGTTCCAGTTCGTATCACACGCTTCGACGAGCCGTCCGCCGGCTTGTCGTCGATTCACACTCAGAGAAAACCAGGGAACGAACGGCGCGCGGGCGGTCGGCCTTCTGCGCGTCGACAGCGAGGTCGCGATGCATCTTTGTCGAATCAAGACGTCGGCCGGGGTCGTGCGCGTCGGGCAACTCGTGGGCGACCAGGTCTTGATTCTGCCGGAGTCGGTCGGCAGGCTGTGCGACGTTCTACACGACGACGACCCGGCCGGTACGGTCGCCCGCGCGGCACCGGCGGCGAACGGGGAATCGATCGCGGCCCGCGACGCCGTCTTCCTGGCGCCGATCGACCGACAAGAAGTGTGGGCGGCCGGCGTCACCTACCGGCGCAGCCAACAGGCGCGGATGGAGGAATCGGAGCAAGGGGCCAGCTTTTACGACAAGGTCTACTCGGCGCCCCGGCCCGAACTGTTCTTCAAGGCGACGCCGCATCGCGTCGCCGGCCCGAACGAACCGATCCGCGTCCGCCGCGACACGAAATGGTGCGTCCCCGAACCGGAATTCACGCTGGTCGTCTCGCCCTTGAAGAAGCTGGTCGGCTACACCATCGGCAACGACATGAGCGCCCGCGACATCGAGGGAGAGAACCCGCTCTATCTGCCGCAAGCCAAGACGTACGACCAGAGCGCCGGTTTGGGACCGGTCGTCGTGTTGACGGAAGGCTACCGGCCGTTGGAGTCGGTGAACATCCATCTTACGATCGAACGGAGTGGATCGGTCGCTTTCGAGGGGTCGACTTCGTTGGCGTCGATGAAGCGGACGTTCGACGAATTGATCGGTTGGTTGGGAATCGACAACAGTTTCCCCGACGGCGTCTTCCTAATGACCGGGACGGGAATCGTTCCCAACGACGACTTCACACTGCACGCCGGCGACGTCGTGGCGATCACCGTGGACGGTATCGGGACGCTGCGGAACCCGGTGACCATCGGTTGACTTAGCCCTGAAAGAGCGTAACTTCGGCCGGCGGCGCGGCCCGCGCCGTTAAGTAGTCGCGCCCTTACAGGGCTTTTGAGATGAACCCTGTCTTAAATCCAGTGCGTTGCCCTGGGCTGGAGGAATTCCGCCCTTTCAGGGCTGAAACCCCGTCCGTCGGATCGTCGAAGTCGTCCGACGAACAGTATGGCCGACGCGGCGTCGGAAGGAACGAAGACTCGGCGTCGGAAGGAACGGAGTCTCGGTCGCGCGATTTCATCCGAACACGGGTTGCTTCAGAAGTCGACGTGCAGGCCGCAGGTGAAGCCTTGCAGCCAGACGTCGGATTCGCGGTTCGTGCGGATCGGCGAGCCGGCCGTCATGCCGGGGAAGTCGAGCTGGTCCATCGCCCGCAGCACGTCGGAAATCCACAACCATTGGTAGCCGGCGCGGAAACGGATGTTCG
>JBOFFD010000427.1:0-2013 GCA_051648425.1 Planctomycetia bacterium | reverse complement strand
AGGAAGAAGCGATCGATCAGTTGGAATGCGACCGGCTGGTGTTGCAGTTCCGCGATCAGACGCCGGACGAAGCCAAGCTGCTGGCGGTGAAGGCCCCTCCCGCCGCCGACCCCGCCGCCGTCCGACCGCAAACCGCCGGCAAAGACCGCAAGCTTCAGACCGTCACCGCGACCGGCGAAAAAGTGATCCTCATTTCACAGTCGCAGAAACTGCAAGCTTTCGGCAACTACCTCTATCACGACGCCGACGCCCGCCGCGCGGTTATCACCGGCGAAAAAGAGATGATCGCCGTTCAAGACAACACCACCATCCACGCCCGTTCCCTGATTTTGGATCAAGCGGAGACCCGCGGCGTGCGCAAACTGACCGCCGACGGCCCCGACGGCTGGATGGAGATCGTCGACGCGGACAAACCGACGGAAACCGGCGATCCCGAACTGACCGTCCGTTGGCAGGAACGTTTGACGATGGTGACGCTCGACGACGGCGTCACGAAGATGGTTACGATCACTAAAGACGTCGAACTGGAGAATAAGAAGGACGCCTTGCGCTGCGACCTTCTGAAAGTCTGGCTGAAACCGCAAGACGGCGGCGGAGCGACGGCGACGGCGTCTCAGATGAAACCGGTGCAGGTCGACGCCAGGGGCCACGTCGAAGCCGGCTCGAAGGACATGACGATTTCGACCGAATCGCTGGTGATGCACATCCGCTACCGCGAGAAGGCCGGTCCCGGAATACCGCCCGTCGCCGAGGGCGTGTTGGCGCCGGTGGTCGGCGTCGCGTCCGCGGCCGACGTCGCCGCACCGCCCGCGCTCGCCGCGAAAACCGCGCCGCCGTCGACGAAAGACCCGACCGCAACGCCGCCGGCGAAACTGCGGGGATTGCCCGTCGGCGACAAGCCGACCCCCGCCGCCACGATCGGCGCGCCGGTGGTCCGCGCCAAGCCGGCCGACGCGCCGCCCGCAGGGGCCGCCGCCGATGAAAACCCGGCGATGGATGTGAAGGCCCGCTACGTCGCCGTCGTCGTCGAACGCGACGGCGAGGCTTCGCATCTGGACCGCGCCTGGGCCGATGGAGAGGTCCTCGTCGTGCAGGCGCCCAGGAATCCGAAGGAAGATCCGGTCGAAATCGTCGGTCATCAACTGGAGTTCCGCCGCAAGCCGGTCGGCGACTATCTGAAAGTGTACGGTTCCGACGACCGATGGGCGTCGGTGAAGACCACGGAAATGACGCTGGTCGGGAAGCGCGAAGTGGTGCTGGACGAGATCAGTAACGCCGTCGCCGCCGCCGGCCGCGGCCATCTTTACATGCATGTCGAAAGTGAACTGACGGGTAAGAAAGCCGACCAAAAGAAGCCGGTGCGCATCGATTTCAACGACGCCATGGATTTCGACGGCAAGGTCGCGTCTTTTGAAGGCGGCGTGAAAGCCAAGCAGGAGAACTCGCAGATCGAGTCGGCGACGATGGACGTGACGTTGGAAAACCGGATGATCTTCCGCGACGCCCGCATCAAACGGGCCGCCGGCGACCGCAAGCCGCCGGCGCGCATCGCCATCATCGACTGCGATAAAGACGTCGTCGTCTTTGAAGACCTCCGCGACCCCGCCGGCGCTTTCTTACGCACGACGACGACGTACGGTTCGAGCATGCACTTCAACAACCTCGACCGAACGGCGCGGGTGCAGGGACCGGGAAGTCTGCACGTCGTCGAACGGGCGGAGGCGAAGAAGGATGAAAACGGCAAACTGAAAAAGCCGGACCACAACTTCGATCTGACGCGAGTTCAGTTCCTGACGGAGATGCGCGTCGACAACGCCCGCGAGCAGGCGCAGTTCTTCGACGACGTCGATATCTTACACGCTCCGATCATGCGACTGGACGAAGAGATCGACCCCGATCGGCTGCCCGCCGACGGCATGACGGTGAAGGCGAACGACAACGCGGTCATGGGCGTGACGAAACGGGCCGACGGTAAGAACTATCGCGACTTTCAAGCGGTCGGCAACGTGCGCG
>JBOFFD010000426.1:0-2464 GCA_051648425.1 Planctomycetia bacterium | reverse complement strand
CCGCGCTGGAAGAGTCGCTGCGCGACGCGAAGGCGTTCGGCGGCACGACCGTCCTGCTGGTGCCGGCGGTGGTGAACAAAGAGACGTCGTACGCCGACGCCTACGCCCGATCGCAGTCTGAAATCAAGAAGGCGCTGCCTTTGGCCGCCGATCTGAAAATTAAGATCCTGTTCGAGAACGTCTGGAACAACTTCCTTCTCAGTCCGCTGGAAACGGCCCGCTACATCGACGAGTTCGACAGCCCGTGGGTCGGCGCCTATTTCGACGTCGGCAACGTGGTGCGCTACGGCTGGCCGGAACAGTGGATCCGCGTCTTAGGCCCGCGCGTCGGCAAACTCGACATTAAAGAGTTCAGCCGGAAGATCGAAGGGACGAAGGGGCCGAACGCGGGCTTCGGTGCGGAAATCAACGAAGGCGACTGCGACTGGCCGGCCGTCATGACCGCGCTGAAGGAAATCGGTTTCAGCGGCTGGGCCACGGCCGAGGTGCCTGGCGGCCAACTGGACCGACTGAAGGAAATCTCGACCCGGATGGACAAAGCGTTTTCGACGTACTGATACGGGCCGCGTGGCGGCGGACCGGCCGTGGGCTTTCAAAAAAACGGTTGGCGTCGGCACGTCGTCTTTTCTAGAATTTCCCATCACTGGTCTAACGTCGTTCCCACGCGAGCCGCGGATCCATGTTGAAAATCGTTTGCCCGACGTGCGGAAAGTCGTTGTCCGCCAAGCCGGAATTCGCCGGCAAGACGGTGAAATGCCCCCAATGCGAGGGCAAGATCAAGGTCGGCGCGCCCACCGACGCTGCCGCGCGGACCGGCGTTTCCACCTTCCGGCCGGCGACGGCGACGGCGACGGCGGAAGACGAAGACGAAGGCGGCGAGTACGGCGTCGTACAGTCGGTCGAAGAGCGGCGGGCCGCGGCGTCGAAGGCGCCGCCGCCAAAGATAAAGAAGCTGAAGGTCGACAAGGCCGACGCCGAACGCCGGTTGCAAGAGGCGCTGGCCGGCTTCAACGGCGACTTCGCCCGCCCCCGCCGCGGCTTCCTGTTCCGACTGTTGGAACTGATCGTCGCCGGGTTGGTGCTGCTGCTGCCGCTCGTCTACGTCGGCATGGTCGCCGGCGTCGCCTGGTTGACCTATTACCATGCGACGCAAAACCACGTCATTTTCAACCACGTCCGCGGCCGTGCCATGGCCTTCGCGTTCATCCTCTACGTCGGACCGATCCTCGCGGGCGCCACGGTGGTCGTCGCGATGCTGAAGCCGTTCTTCGCCCCCCGGGGGCGGGAAGCGCCGTTCCGCCGGTTGAAGCCTGAGTCGGAGCCGGCGTTGTTCGGCTACGTCGACCAACTGTGCGACCTAGTGGGATCGCCGGCGCCGACCGAAATCCGCGTCGACTGCGCCGTCAACGCCTCGGCGGGTTTTCCGCGCGGCTTCTTCAGCATGTTGGGCGGCGATCTTATCCTCACTATCGGCCTGCCGTTGGCGGCCGGTCTGAAACTGAATCAGTTCACCGGCGTCTTAGCCCACGAATTCGGTCATTTCACCCAGGGCTTCACGATCCGGGTGAACGGCGTCACGATGTCGATCCTGCGGTGGTTCGGCCACGCCGTCTATTACCGCGACGGCTGGGACGAATCGTTGATTGATATGACGCGGACCGACAACGGACTAGTCAATCTAACGGGTTGGCTGGTGAACACGCTGATTTGGATGGTTCGCGGCGTCTTATGGCTGTGTCTGCAGGCGGGGCTGCTGGTGTCGATGGCGCTGGTAAGACAGACGGAGTTCGACGCCGACGCCTACGAATACGGCGTCGTCGGCACCGAAACGTTCAGCAAGACGATGAAGAAACTGCCGCTTTTGGCCTACGGCGATCAAATCGCCCTGGCGGTGGTGGTGCATCAGGCGCCGAGCTTCGGGTCGCTGCCGGAAAACCTGCCGGCGCTCGTCGCCGAGTTGGCGGCCGAACCCAGCGAACAGATGAAGAAACTCCGCAAGAAGAACCGCAAGGCCGAGACGAAAGCCTTCGACACTCACCCGGCCGACAAGGACCGCATCGCGGCGGCCGAAGACGCCGACGCCCCCGGCCTGTTCACTTCCGAACTGCCGGCGTCGGTGCTGTTCAGCAACTTCGACGCCCTGTGTCAGAACGCCACCTTCGACCACTATCGGGAAATGCTGTCGAAGAAGATCGACCGCGCGTCGTTGGAGCCGAACGAGAAGTTCCTCGCGACCGCGCGTCAGATCGCCGGCCACGCGCCGCCGCTTCCCACCTGAGGCGCGGCAAGGCGGGTCGTCGACCCATGGGATCTTACTTTTCCAAGTGAGACATCTGTTCCAACGCCAGCATGAGGGCCTGCGTGCCTTTTTTGCCGTTGCCGTTGGCCTGCACCGAAAGGTACAACTGTTCGGCCAGCGCCAAGCCCGGCAGCGCCAAGCCCATGCTTCGCGCTTCTAAGAGCG
>JBOFFD010000425.1:0-8158 GCA_051648425.1 Planctomycetia bacterium | reverse complement strand
CGCGGCGGCGACGTCGAACGCGCCGGCCTGCTGCTCGACCAGGCCGTCGCGGCGTCGCCCAGCGAACCGGAACTGCGCCGCGAGCTGGCGGGCGTCCTCATCGCCGCCGACCGCTCGCCCCAGGCCCTGTCGATGTTCACCGGCCTCGACCTGACCGACGAGGACCGCCTGCAACTGGCGGACGTCCACACCATCGCCAAGGATTTCGCCGCCGCCGAACGCGAGCTGCGCGTCGTCTTGACGCGGCGGCCCGGCGATCCCCGCATCGAGCGGCGTCTGGCCGAAGTCCTCACGTGGAAGGAGGATTTCGCCGGCGCCGCCGAGTTGTACACCCGCCTGCTGCAAGCCAACCCGCGCGACGCCGAACTGCCGGTGCGGCTGGCCCAAGTGGCGCTTTGGTCGAAGGACTACGCCGGCGCCCTGGCCCGCTTCCAAGCGCTGCTCGACGTGAAGTTCGACCGACCGGAAATCTACCGCGGCTACGTGGAATCCGCCTCAAGCGTGAAGACGATGCCGCCGACCGTCCGCGCCACCGCCGTCCGCATCCTCGACCGCGTGCTGTTGGCGTCGCGCGGCGGCAAGCTCCGCAAGCCCGTACCGCCAGGCGACCCGCAGAAGCCCAACGCCTTCCAGCCGGAACCACCGCCGCGCCGGGCGGCCGCGGCCCTTTTCGGCGTCGAAGGTTTGTTCCGTTTCACGTTCGCCGCCGAACCGGCCGCGGACGACAAGCCCGCGGACGCCAAACCAGTGGACGCCAAACCAGTGTTGGCGCCGCCGCCGGTCGTCGCGAAGGAAGCGCCGCGGAAGCTGCCGACCGTCGTTCGCAAGGACAAAGCCGACCCGAAAGCCGACCCGAAAGCGGCGGTCGCGAAGAAGCCCGGACCCGATCCCGCCGTCGCGCTGGCCGACCTCGCCGGCGATCCGCTTTTCTTCACGCGGTTGGGCTGGGTGCTGCGACGGGTGGAGGCCGAGGATTCCGCGCGGAAAGCGATGGACGAAGCGGTCGCCTTGAAGCCGACGGTGCCGGCCGACCGCCGCGAACTGGCCGGCGTGCTACTGGCCGGCGGCGACCCGAAGAACGCTCTGATGATGTACGACGGCTTGGAACCGATCGACGAGGACCATGCGCGGCTGGCGGCCATCCACGCCGCCCTCCGCGACTTCGACTCCGCCGAACGCGAGGCCCGCTCCGCCCTCCGCTTGAATCCGGACGATCCGGTCTTGCAGCGTCAATTGGCCGACGTATTGACCTACAAGCGCGACTACGGACCGGCGGTCGAACTCTACCAGCGACTGCTGGCGGCCGACCCGTCCAACGCCGAGATTCCCGTCCGGCTGGCCGAGATTTCCCTTTGGAGCAAGGACTATCTGCGGGCCATCGCCCGTTTCCAGGCGCTGTTGGAAGTCGACTTCAACCGGCCGGAATTGTGGAAGGGCTATGCGGCCTCGGTGCATGCACTGGCGGCGGCGGCGAACGACGGTACGTTGGTCGGACTGGCCGGCGGCGGTGAACCCGATCCGGTTCTTTCCCGCACGACGGTGATCGCCGGCGCCGGCCTCAACCCGCCGCGCGACGATATGGGGCCGGGCACCGCCATGGCCGAGGCCGTCGCCTTGAATCCGGCGCTCGCCTTCCTGTCGTTGCCCAACCCCGACCCCGTCACCGGGCTGGCCCGGCCGGTCGGCCTCGCGCCGTCGGTCGAAAACACCCTCGGCCGCATCTACAAGTCGGTCGCCGCCCTCAAGGATCCTGAATCGACCTTGCTGGCCCAGGTGGGCGCCGCCTTCACCCACACCGCCCAGTTCGAGAAGGCGAAGTCGCTCTTGGACCGCGCCACCGCCGCCGCCCCCAAGCAGGCCGAAGTCCGCCGCGAGCTGGCGGGCATTCTGCTCGGCGTCGGCCGCGCCCGCGACGCCCTCGCCATGTACCGCGGCGTCGAACCCGACGTCGACGACCGCATCCAGATGGTCTACATCTACGCGGTTCTCAAAGACTTCCCCGCCGCCGAACGCGAAGCCCGCGCCGCCGCCGAACTCCGTCCCAACGACTACGACGTGCAGCGACTGCTGGCCGACGTCTTGTCGTGGAACGGCCAGTTCGCCGAAGCCATTCGGCTGTACGAACAGTTGCTGCGGCTGAACCCCGGCGACGTCGTCACGAACATCCGCCTGGCGGAGACCACTCTCTGGAGCAAGGACTACCCCCGGGCGCTTTCACGGTTCCAGACCCTGTTGGAAGCGAACTTCGACCAACCGATCTTGTGGCAGGGGTACGTCGACGCCGCCGCCATGATCGAGCCGCCGCCGACGAACGTCGGGCCGATCGTCGACCGGCTGGCCGACATGGCGCCGCGGATGACCCGGCCGAAGGCCGAGTTCCTGTCGCGGCTGGCTTGGACGCTTCATCGCGTGCCGAACCCCGCCAAAACCACGTTGGTGCTTGACCAGGCGGTGGCCTTGAACCCCGCCGACCCGTCGGCCCGGCGTGAATTGGCGGGCGTGCTGGTGGCGGCCGACCGGCCGAAGGACGCGCTGGCGATGTACCAGAACTTGACGCCGACCACCGCCGAAGACTTCGACCGCCTGGCCGCCGCCTACGCCGCCCTAAAGGATTTCCCCGCCGCCGAACGCCAAGTGCGGCTGCTGCTCCAGAAGAATCCGACCGACTACAAGACCCAGTTGCGGCTGGCCGACGTGCTGTCGTGGAAGGGCGAATACCAGACCGCGACGCAGATGTACGAAAAGCTGCTGCTGCTGCGGCCGATGGACAAGGAACTGCCGCTGCGGCTGGCGCAGGCGGCGCTGGCCGGCAAGGACTACGACCGCGCCCTGGTCCGTTTCGGCCAACTGCTGGCCCGCGAACCCGATTCGGTCGGCGCCATGACGGGCTACGTCAACGCGGCGGCCGCCGTCGTCAAGCTGCCCGACGACGCCAAGCCGATCGTCGCCAAGATCGCCGAGACGGCGCTGGCGTCCGACATGGGTGACGCGATCGTACTCACCCGGCTGGGCTGGGTGCTGCAACGGCTGAACGACGCGCCGACCAGCGAACGGGTGCTGGAGAAGGCGGTCGCGCTGTCGCCCGACGAATCGGACGTGCGGCGTGAATTGGCCGGCGTGCTGCTGGCGGTCGGCAAGGCCCGAGAAGCCAAGGAGATGTATGACGGCGTCGAACTGACGTTCGACGACAAGCTGCGGATGCTGAGCATCCACTCGGCCCTGAAGGAATTCGACGAAGCGGTCGCACTGTGCGACGCCGTGCTGAAGCAGAAGCCGGGCGACCCGGCGCTGCTGCGGCTGAAGGCCGACGTGTTGGGGTGGAACCGCGAGTACAAGTCGGCGGAAATCCTCTATCGGCAACTGTTGGCGGGCAAGCCGAACGACCCCGAGCTGTCGATGAAGGCGGCCGAGATGGCCCTGTGGGGCAACGACACGGTTCGGGCGATGTCGGACTTCCAACGGCTGTTCGAGAAGAACCCGACCCGGCGGGAAGTGTGGGGCGGCTATCTCGACGCCGTCGGCAACATGCCGACCACGACGCCGACGGCGGCGCAGGTTCAGGGAGTGAAGCGCATCTACGCCCTTGCGGTGAAGCCGGTGGGCGAAGAGCCGACGCGGGACCCGATGCTGCTGGCCCGCCTGGGCCGAGCGATGATTAAGATCGGCGACCCGAAGGCCGCTGCTGAATTGACGGCCCGTGCGGTCGAAATCGGTTCCCCCGACCAGGCCGTCCGCCGCGAGCTGGCCGCCGTCCTGCTGGCGGTCGACAAGCCGCTCGACGCCTTGAAGATGTACGAAGGGGTCGAACCGAACATCGACGACCGGCTGCGGTTGGTCGCCATCTACTCGGCGCTGAACCGCTTCGCCGACGCCGAAGGCGAGGCCCGCAAGGTTCTGGCCGACCGCCCGATGGACTTGAAGTTGAAGCGGCTGCTGGCCGACGTCCTCAGTTGGAACAAGAACTACGACGAATCGCTGGCGTTGTTCGACGAACTCATTCGGCTCGACTCGACCGACCCCTCGCTGCCCCGCCGTCGCGCCGAGGTGACGCTGTGGAGCAAGCAGTACGACTTGGCGTTGCAGCTTCTGCAACCGCTGGTGGACGACGAAGCGGCCGACCAGCCGCTGTACATCAACTACATCGACGCGGTTTCCAGCGCGAAGCGGGTGACGAAGGACGACGAGCAGATCATCGCGACGTTGCGGCGTATCGCCGAGTACACCGAAACGATCAAGGAGCCGCCGACGCGCAGCTTCCTGGCGCGGCTGGCGTGGGCGCTGGTTCGGGTGAAGGAGGAGGCCTTGGCCGGCGTAATGTTGGACCGGGCGCTGAATCCGGAGCCGACCGACCACGAAGTTCGGCGCGAGGTTTCGGGCGTACTGCTGGCCGTCGGCCGGGCGCGGGAAGCGCTGGGGATGTTCAAGGGTCTGAAACTGACGACCGACGACTACCTGCGGTTGTTCGACATCTACGCGACGCTGTCGATGTTCGACGACGCCGACAAGGCGATTCGGGCGGTCATGCAGGAGCGACCGAAAGACCCCGAAGTCCTGTACCGACTCGCCGAGGTTTCGACATGGCGGAACCAGCACGGCGAGGCGCTGAAGATCTACGCGAAGGTGGCTGCGGACAAGGAGTCGGACCGGTTCCCGGACCTGCCGCTGAAGGTCGCGCGGGCCGCCTTGTGGAGCAAGAACTTCTCCAAGGCGACGGAGTTGTTCGAGGAGTTGCTCGACCGCGACTTCAACCAGCCGAAGCTCTGGGAAAGCTATCTGGAGGCGGTGGCCGCCACGGGCGAGGTGCCGGCCGAGGCGAAACCGACGGTGGTCAAGATCTACAACGCCACGCGGTCCGATGACTCGAGAACCGCCGCCTTCCTGGCGCGGTTGGCGTGGGTGTTGGCGCGGTTGGACGAGTCGCAGAAGGCGCGGGAACTGATCGCGCGGGTCACTCGACTGAATCCGCGGGAGCGGAACACTCGGTTGACGGCGGCCGACACGCTGTACGAACTGGGCGACTTCCAAGCCGCCGAGCGCGAGTACGAAAACCTGCTGTCGATCGGCGCCACGGAAGACGCCGCCGCGACGACCACGACGACGCGGCCCCGGCCGCGCCGAGCGAACAACGCCGTCCGCCTGACGGACTGACGCTTCTCGTCTTCACGTAGGGCGGACCTCCCGGTCCGCCCGTCTTTTTCGCCCCAACGCTTCCTCCCCGCTGAGGGCCTCCCCCCCTTTCTCGTCGCCCGCGAACCTGTACACCAACACCGAAGGGACGCGGCCCATCCAAAGGGCCGGCGATCCAGCGCAGTCAGCGGCTACGGACGATTTCAACGACGCGGGAGACGACGCATGCGGCGGCACGAAACGACGATGGGCTTGGGTCGGCGGGCGTTCTTGGCGCAGGCGGGGGCGGCGGTCGCGGCCGTCGGTTTCGCGGGCCGGGTCCGGGCGGCCGACGCCGACGGCTACAAGATCTCGCTGGCGCAATGGTCGATCCACCGCCAACTCTTCGACAAGAAGATCGACCACCTCGATTTCGCCAAGTTCGCCAAGGAACAGTGCGGCATCGACGCCGTCGAATACGTCAATGTGTTCTGGAAGGACAAGGCCGGCGACGCCAAGTACCTCGCCGAGATGAACAAGCGCGCCAAGGATCACGGCGTCAAGCAACTGCTCATTATGATCGACGGCGAAGGCGACCTGGGCGCCGTCAAGACCGAAGACCGTGAGCAGGCCGTCAAGAACCACCACAAATGGGTCGACGCCGCCAAGGAACTCGGCTGCCATTCCATCCGCGTGAACGCCCGCAGCGGCGGCGCTTACGACGAACAGATCGAACGGGCCGCCGACGGCTTGGCCAAACTGACCGAATACGGCGCCAAGCACGAGATCAACGTCATCGTCGAAAACCACGGCGGGCTGTCGTCGAACGGCCAGTGGCTGGCGGCCGTCATGAAGAAGGTCGGCCACCCGCGCTGCGGCACCCTGCCCGACTTCGGCAACTTCAACATCTCCGACAAGGAAAAGTACGACCGCTACAAGGGCGTTGAAGAGCTGATGCCGTTCGCCAAGGCGGTCAGCGCCAAGTCGCACGACTTCAACGCCGAGGGCGCCGAGATCCACACCGACTACCACCGCATGATGAAGATCGTGCTCGACGCCGGCTACCACGGCTACGTCGGCATCGAATACGAAGGCGGCAAGATCGGCGAACTGGAAGGCATCCTCGCCACCAAGAAGCTGCTCGAACGGGTGCGCGAGCACCTGGCCTCGGCCAAGGCCTGACGTTCGAGACCAGGTTCTTCCCGTCTCGTCCCTTCGTCGGGACGGGACATCGAATGTAGGGCGGAACCCGGTCCGCCACGGTGGAGCGTTGGGACGAAACGCCGTTCCGACCCTCGAAGAAGACCGAAGCTCCGAACGGATCGTCCGTACCGACGTGCAGCCTGAAGGAATCCACCGCCGACCGTGCGACAAGAGCTGTCCGACTTGGTGTTCCCCGTCTTTCAAGCGGGCTTGCGGCTGCGCCGTCGGCTGGTCGCGGGTGAAACCGTCGACATCGACGTCGAGCAGGCCGCCCTGCGGACGCTGCTCTTCACCGACGCCGAGGCCCGCCGGGTCGAAGACTTCGGCGGCGGCGGCGACCTCTCCGCTGGTGCGGCCTCGCTTCCCGGCGCGGCGGCGGGCCGGCCGGCGCCGTTCCTCGGCGTCCGCTACGCGCTCGTCTGCTGGCTCGACGAACTGTTCATCCTGCATTCGCCCTGGGGCCGCGAGTGGAACGAACGCAAGCTGGAGGTCTCGCTGTACGGCAGCAACGACCGCGCCTGGAAGTTCTGGGACCAATCGGCGCGGGCGGAAAGCCGGCCCACGCTCGACGCCCTGGAAACCTACTTCCTGTGCGTGATGCTCGGTTTCGGCGGGGCGCTCGGCGAAGAAGCCGACCGTCTGTCGGCCTGGGTGGCGGCCGCCCGCGACCGCATCGGCCGGGCGTCGACCCGCGCCTGGCCCGCCCCGCCCAGCCGCGACCCCGCCCCCGCCGTGCCGCTTCTTCTGGGACGCGCCCGCGCCCAGCGCATGTTGGTCGTCGTCGGTCTGGGGCTGCTGCTGCTCATTCCGGTCGTCACCTTCCTCGTCGTCCGCCGCATCGGCTGACGGCCGTCCGACACCAAGGTGACGATCGATCGTCAGTAAACTGACGATTGATTGACAGATGAACTCAACGGGAAGGTCCGGCCGCTTATGTTCGCCTTGGTCTGGAAGGGTCTGAAGTCGCTGGCGGGGGCCGTCCTGTCGATCTTCCCGAGCGGTCGGGCCGTCCGCCCGCTCGCGTCGGCGGCCGCCTTCCTGGCCGTCCTCGTCCTGCTCGCCTTCCTCAACCACTCCCTCGACGTCGAACGCCTGGTGCGGGCGCCTTACCCCTGGCTGCGCCGGCTCTGGCTGCCGCTCGTCTTCCTCATGATTTGGTCGCTTTGTTGGCTGGGGGCGTGGCTCCGGCGGCTGCTGGCGGAAGAGTCGCTGGCGGCGTCGGACTTCCCCGACGTCGACGCCGCCTGGCAGCAGGCCGTCTTCGCCCTCAACCGCGCCGGCGTGCCGCTGGCCGACGTGCCGTTGTATCTGGTGCTGGGTCGGGCCGCCTGGACCCCGGAGGCCCCGTTCCCCGCCGCGCGCCTGCAACTGGTCGTCCATCAGGCGCTCCAGAACCCCGACGCGCCGATCCACGTCTACGCCACCCAGAACGCGATCTACGTCGCTTGTCCCGGGGTGTCGCTCTTGGCGCGGCACGCCGACCTGTTGGCGCGGACGACCACCCGCCCGACGGTGAAAGCCCCCGCTTCCCTCCCCGTTCCGGCGGCCCCGCGCGGCGCGCTCTTCGGCGACCTGCCCGCGGTGGCGACGCCGTCGGGCGCGGTCGTCGCGCCGCCGCCGCCGCCGGCCGCCGCCCCGGCGCCGGCCGTCGCCTCCAAAGCGACGATGGAGGCGCTGGTCCCGCCCGCCGCTCCCGGCGAACGGCTGCGCTTGTCGAAACAGGAGGACGTTTGCGAGGAGCTGCTGGCTCGCACCGCCCACCTTTGCCGCCGACTGGCCCGCGACCGCGCCCCGTTCTGCGCCGCCAACGGCATTCTCGTCCTACTGCCCGCGCCCGCCCTCGACGACG
>JBOFFD010000424.1:0-4551 GCA_051648425.1 Planctomycetia bacterium | reverse complement strand
TAACGCCAGCCGCCCCAGGGGTGGGCCCCCTTGTTGACGACCCACGGCGATTCCTGGACCGCCGCGACGAAATCGAACCGCTCGATGAACGGGAACGACCGCCTCGCCGCCCCCGCGTCGTGGACGCCGACGTGGCATTGCGCGACGCCGTATTCCGCCAGCAGGGCGGGCAGTTTCGTGAACGCCCACAGCACGTCGCCGATGCCGCCGGGGACGCCGATCCAGGGCAGTTCGCGTCGCGGCGTCCGCTTCCTCCCGTGGTTGCGCGTGAGGTGGAACAGCCCGCAATAGGCGTTGCCGTCGGCGCCCAGCCAGTGGTAGGTCCAGCCGTCGGGGCCGGCCGGGAACCGCGCCGCCCGGAAGTCGTTCCAGCGCGCTTCGCCGTGGAACTCGCCGACGATCCGCTCGACGTGGTCCAGCGACGGCGACCGGCCAAGGATCGAAAACTCGCTCTCTTCGCAGTCGAGCTTCAACAGGTCGATCCGCTCGGCCGCCGTCCCGTCGCCGGCGAGCGTCCGCAGGTCTTCGAGCGTGACCGTCGCCAACGGCCGGTGGTCGCGGTGATAGACGTATTTCCCCTGAAGCTTCGGTTCAACGTCGTCCGCCGGCCGCACCATCGAACCGCCGGTCGACTCGACGCCCGGCTGAACGCAGTCGTACAGTACGGCGTCGGTTTCATAAGTGCAGGCGGCATGAACCACGGTCGCGTGGTCGCCGACGTTGGCCCGCAGCACGGCCACGTTCGCCGCCACCGGCTCGACGCAGACGATCCGGGCCGTCGGCCATTTCTCATGCGCCTTGCGGGCGAACGCCCCGATGTGGGCGCCTACATCGACGATCAGCCCGCCGGGCGGCACGGCGTCGGCGTCCAGCCATTCGAGCTTGTACTCGTCGCGATGGTAGACCGCCGCCGTCACATCGACGTCGGCCTTGCCGTAGCCTTCGCGCGTCCAAAAGCCGTCGGCGTCGCGTTGCAGTCCTTGGTGGTCGACGCCGCTTAGATCGCCGAGTCGGTGAACGGTGGGAATCGGCTTGATCGCGGTCGTGGCGGGCGTCATCGTCAATCCTTCCTTCACGGCGTGTAAGAACGACGCCGACGCGGCGTCATCGCTTCGTGGCGGACGACCACGAAATACGTCGGACGCGGTGCCGATTTTCACCGAAAATGAATGGCGCCAAATGATGCCGGGAATTGTCTTGCGAAGAACGCCCCCGGCTGGACTCGAACCAGGGGCCGGCGGATTAGAAATCCGGCAGTGCCGAATTGTAATGAATTTCTGAATAACGATTTGCGTCGCGACGGCAGTCTTGGGTGCCGCGATGGGCGCCCTTCATCTTCGGCCTTAACTTCAGGTGGACCTTCCCTGCTTGAAACGTCGTGTGAGCTTCAACGGCTCATCGACGCCTGGCCGTCGCTGCCGCCGCCGATTCAGACCGCGATTCTTACGCTGGTGGACGCCTACGCGGGGAAACGGCCGGGCGGATGAATGCGCTCGTTCACGCCTAATAAGAGATGAGTCGGAAAGCAAACCCACCAAACCCACTGAACTCACTTGCCGCACTCTTAGACGAGTTCGGACGACGAGCGACGATGAATGACGAAGGCGTTCAGGGTGGGTTTGCGGGTGGGTTTGTGGTTTCACGCCGTTCCGGCCGAGGGACGGACGTAGTTTCATACGCCGCGAACGTCTCGACGGGGTTGCTTGACACGGCGTCGGCCGACAGCCATCCAGGCGCGACGAACTGCCCCGTCGGGAAGAACCTTTGCCGGGGATCTTCAT
The DNA here is from genome assembly GCA_051648425.1 of Planctomycetia bacterium. Lineage (GTDB taxonomy): Bacteria > Planctomycetota > Planctomycetia > Kolteriales > Kolteriaceae > JBOFFD01. The sequence goes on along the minus strand of JBOFFD010000424.1, from coordinate 2,770 downwards.
GAGGATGGAAAGCGGTTCCCTCGGAACCTCCAGCCATCGGCGGGTGGAAACCGGACGCCGAAAAAAAGGGCGTGAACTTCGGGAACAGAGCCGGCGATCGGTAGGGGGGCGAAACCACTGTGGCTTACGCTCGCCGGTCGCCGTTCCGCCGCCAAGCGAACCCCGACGACATTGGGGAGGGGGGGGGCGAATCCCTGGAGGTTTCGGCGGACGGTCGCGGCTCCCCGCTTTGTGCATGTGGCCGCGGGTTTTCAACCTTTTTTCCCTCGGCGGAATTGGGAGGGGGGCGGGTCGAATTTCTGGAGGTTTCGGCGGTCAGTCGCGGCGACTGTCGCTTCCGAAAACTCGCCGAGTTTCGGGGGTAAATTTTCGCTGAGTGGTCGTCCAGGTTGATGATCGATTGGAATTCCGGCTGCGAGTCTTGTCGGCGGAGCGCGGGGGTTCGTAGCTTAACCGACGGTCGTGAGTCGGTTGGAACGGCGTTTGGTCGGTTCCTTCCTTCTCGCGGCCGAACCTATTCTGCACCGACGCCTCCGCCCCGGGACGCTCGATGAAAACCACCTCGTTCTCGACCGACGATCGCGCCGCTGCGCCTTTGCGCGTGGCGGTCGGGCCGGCGATGGCGGGGTGGGGGTCTTGGGAGTGGCTCGGCGCCGACTTCGCCGCTTGGCTCGGCGCGCGGGACGGCGTCGCGGTCGAGGTGTTTCCGCCTTGGCGGCTTCCAGAGTGCGATGTGCTCGTCGTCGTCAAGCACGTGCCGCCGGCGGGGTTCGCGCGGTCGCTGGCGGCGGAGACGGCGGTCGTGTACCAGCCGGTCGATGTTTTTGGCAGTCGGGCGCACGTTGAGGCCGAGGCGGCGTGGCTGCGGCGCTGCGACCGCGTCGTCGTCCATTGCCGGTCGCTGCGGCCGTGCTTTCTTCCCTATGCGCCGGTCGAGTACCACGACCATCCACTGAAATTCGTCGTTCCGCCCGGACCGCCGCGGCCTCCGTCGTCGGAGGGGCCGATCCTTTGGGTGGGCGTTCGGTCCAACCTGCCGCCGCTCGTCGAGTGGGCCGCCGGCCGCGAACTGCCGGCCGATCTTCTCGTGTTGACCAACCTCGACGACGATGCGCCGGCCGACGCCGCGGCGCTCGGCTTTTCGCCGCGGGCAGGCCGGCGCGTTCGCGTCGAACGGTGGTCGCCGGAACGGCATCGGGCGGCGCTGGGCGAGGCGCGGGTTGCGCTCGACGTCAAGGGGGACTCCTTTCCGCAGCGGTACAAGCCGCCGGCCAAGGCGCTCGACTTCGTCGCCTCGGGGCTGCCGCTGGCGATGCACGGCGGCGGCGGGGCGGTCGTCGAGCATCTGGCGGAACTTGGGCTGGACGTCCCGTCGCCGGACGACGTCGGCCGCTGGTTCTCCGACGAGTACTGGCGCGAGACGCGGCGGGTCGGCGACGCGGTGCGGGCGGCGAACGCGCCGGACGCCGTCTTCGGCCGAACGCTCGACCTCTTGCGGACGGTCGTCGCGGAGAAGCGCGCCCTCGGTCGACCGGTCCCCGACGACACGGCGGCGGACGGATACGGCGGTGCGGCTGATGGAGGGGCGGGGCGTTCTGGCGGCTGTCCGCAGCGACTGGATCTGCGCGGCGGACCGCTTCCGCGCCGTGCTGCGAATTCGGCCGGACCGGACGGCCGCGGCGCGCCATCTCGACCTGGTTGCGGCCGAGGCCGGCGCGCCGAAACCGCCGGCCGTCGACGATCCGCCGGCCCGCGCGAACGGCGCGGCGACGGCCGTCGCGCTTCCACCCGTCGTTGGACCGGTCGCGCCGGCCGCGAGCCGGGGGCGGGTCGCGGTCGTGAGCTTTCTGTTCAACTGGCCGTCGACCGGCGGCGGGATCATTCACACCGTCGAACTGGCGCGGTTCCTGGAAAAAGCCGGCTACGAGGTCGTCCACGTCTACGCCGCGAAGCCCGACTGGGGCGTCGGCCGGGTCGAGGCGGCGGTGCCGTTCGACAGCCGGGCGCTCGAATTCGCCGACCGCGACTGGAACCGCGAGACGATCCTCCGCCGCTATCGGTCGGCCGTCGACGCCGTCCGGCCCGACGCCGTGATCGTGACCGACGCCTGGAACATGAAGCCGCGGCTCGCCGCCGCGATGGCCGGCCTGCCGGTGCTGCCGCGGCAACAGGGGCTGGAGTGCGTCTGTCCGCTCAACAACGTCCGGCTGCTGCCGCGCCCCGGCGGCGGCTTCGCGCAGTGCGACTTCGACCAGCTCGCCGACCCCGACGAATGCCGCCGCTGCCTCGCCGCCCGCGGCGGCTGGTCGGGCGGCCTACCGTGGGTGCTCGACGAAAGGTCTCGCGGCGTCCGAACACCGGGTAGCTTCCTGCCTGAACACCCGGCACTTTTCCCGCTGGCTGTCGTTTCCTGGTGATCGACTTTGCCGGTGGACAGGAATTCACGCCATATTCATGAGAGCGCATAAGCTTCTGGGTGGAAACAGCTTTCGACGAGCAAGTTCAAATTCGCGAAAGATTGTCGTCGGACCAACCCTGTCGTTTCGCCTCAACATTGTCCAGACTAATTGTGCGAGACGTACTTCTCCGGCGCTTCGGCCACGACACTTCCGCGGAGCCGGTTCATGTGGAAATTGGACGAACTGCGGCGTTGCCACCGCGACGACGTCCTGCGACTCTGCGCCGACCACGGCGCCTACGACGTGCGGATTTTCGGTTCGGTGTTGAACGGAACCGCGACCGACGACAGCGACGTGGACTTTTTCGTCGC
>JBOFFD010000423.1:0-2433 GCA_051648425.1 Planctomycetia bacterium | reverse complement strand
CCAAGTCGTCGCCGGCCGTCACCCAGAACGGGTGGCCGGTGGTGGTTCGCACCGCGTCGCCGGTTTCGGCCGTCAGGGTGTACAGTTCGCCGCGGTAGTCGCGGTCGTGCCGGGCGGCGACCTCCGCCAGCGTCCAGCGCCCGGCCGCGAAGTCGTAGCCCCAGACCCTGTCGCCGGCAACGACCTCGCCGATCGGTACGAGGCCGCGCTCCGTATGGACGGGGGTGTCGGCGGGGAAGCAGAACGGGCTGAGCCGCCGGGCCATCCGCGCCAGGCCGGCCGTCGCCACCTGCAGCCCGATGTTCACGTAGAGCGAGGTCCGCTCTTCCTCGGTCAAGTCCTCGTCGTACACGAGCTGGGCGACATCCACGCCCGTCTGTACGATTCCGTGGATTTCGATCGCGTAGAAGACCTGTCCGACGGCGACGCAGGGGGCGGCCAGGGCGGCGGCGGTCCCCTCACGTGGACGCAGGCCGATCAAAGCGATGAAGTGGGTATTAGACGTGGGATTCAGCAAGGACGAAGACCGCTACCCGGACCGGACACTGGCAGAGAATTTGAGCTGGCTGCGACGGTTCGCGGTGAAACTGCTCAAGCAGCATCCGAAGAAGGACAGCGTCCGCGGCAAAAATGCAGTTCGCTGGCTGGAATACGGACTTCCTCGCCGAAATCCTTGCGGCGAATGGGGTTTAATGTGTGCTGGCCGTGGGGTGACACCGGGCTGCTCCGAAACTTCATTTTGCCTCGTCTAGTAGTCGCTTTCCTTCATCGACGATTCTCCCCAGCAAATCACAGTCCATTCCGGCATTCGCAATTCCATCGTGAAAAAAGACTTCGATCGAACCGTTATCGTCGTTCATTGAGATATCCATAATCGTATCGCCGTCTTCAGTCAACACTTCAAAGATCGGCAATTCCTTTGCCACATCCGTGCATTTCTGAAATCTGAAGTTGCGTACGTGTCGCGGCATGGTGATTTCCCACTAGCTGATGAAACCAATAAAACGATTTGTCGCCGTCTCAAAACGAGCGCCAAGTCCGTTTAGAAGCTTAAACGCCGTAATCACACCATAGCGGCTATGGGACGAGGTAGTAGCCGAACCATTCCTCATGATGTTTTTTAGAACTTCGTGCGCGGCTTTATTGACTGCTGGGTCGCTCCCAACAACCTTCCTCAGCGTATCCTTGGTCAGCCCCAACATTTCTGGATGTTTGGTCAACGCACGGCCCGCATTTGTAAGTTGTCCGGTGCCTTTGTGAATCTGCAAGGCATCCCTGAACATCGAGTTCGGCGTTAGACCCCCCTGTGAGTTATTCACGGCGCACATATTATGCACGAGGAACCCGCCCGTGGCCACGGCGTAGTTGGGGCGGCTGGGGACGGTCAGGTTGCAGACGGGGAGTTTCGCGTGTTCGTGGGTGACGTCGGCGAGGCGCACGGGGGCGGCGGCGGTTCGTAGGACGATCGTGTCGCCGGGTTTTAGGTCGTGGGAGTTCACCCAGCGGCCGGGCAGTTCTTTACCCTCGTCTTCGCGGGGTTCCAGTTGCTCGCAGGCGGGGCGGGCGGGCAGGTCGTCGCCGGCCGTCACCCAGAACGGGTGGCCGGTGGTCGTTCGCACGGTTTCGCCGGTCTCGGCCGTCAGGGTGTACAGGGCGCCGCGGTAGTCGCGGTCGTGCCGGGCGGCGACCTCCGCCAGCGTCCAGCGGCCGGCCGCGAAGTCGTAGCCCCAAACCTTGTCCCCGGCGACCACCTCGCCGATCGGTACGAGGCCGCGCTCCGTATGGACGGGGGTGTCGGCGGGGAAGCAGAACGGGCTGACCCGCCGCGCCATCCGCGCCAGGCCGGCCGTCGCCACCTGCAGCCCGATGTTCACGTAGAGCGAGGTCCGCTCTTCCTCGGTCAAGTCCTCGTCGTACACGAGCTGGGCGACGTCCACGCCCGTCTCCACCCAACTGTACGCTTCGAGCGCGTAGAGGCCCACGGCGATGGCGGTGCAGGGGGCGGCCAAAACCGCGGCGGCGGTGCCGGCGACGGCGGCCGTGCCCCAGGCGATCATGCCGCCGACGCGCAGCACGGTGTCGAAGGCGTCGACGTCGCGCGAGGAGTCGCCGAACCCGGTGATCGCCCCCGCCAGCCACGAGTAGGTCGTGCTGGGGCCTTCCCGGTTCGCGTAGCTTTCGGGCAGGGTCTTTTCGATGCGGGCGACGTTGGCCTCGCGTTCGGCGACGCGGTTGGCGGCGGCGTACTTGACGCCGGCCTCCAGCAGCGGCTGGGCGGCTTCGTTCACCGCCTTGACGTAGGCCGCCTCGAGCGGCGCCAGCGCCCTGGCGTAGTTGGCGTCGGCGTAGAAGATCCATGCCGCGTAGGCGGCCCCGGCGTCCGCCAAGACCTTGGCCTTGGTCGCCTCCGCCGCCGACGCCGCCGTCGCGTAG